>JASIKQ010000378.1 GCA_030049565.1 Candidatus Sulfotelmatobacter sp. | reverse complement strand
CGCGGGTATGGAAACGCTGAAGGCGGTCGAGAGAATCAAGAAGGAGCTGCCCGAAGTCAAAACGATTCTCGGGGTGAGCAACATTTCTTTCGGGCTGGACGCCTATCCGCGGCGGGTTCTGAATTCCGTTTTCATGCACGAGGCGGTCGATCACGGCCTCGACATGGGCATTGTGAATTACACGAAGATTTATCCGCTATACAAAATCCCACAGGAAGAAGTCGATCTGGCGCGCAGGCTGATTTTTCGCGACGAGTCCAACGGTGACCCGTTGCAGGCGTACATGAATCACTTCGCCGGAATGAAAGACAAGACGGCGGCTGCTACGACGGCGCATGTCGATACTCTGACCATCGAGGACAAATTAAAGTTCGCCATCATCAACGGCGAAAAATCCGTGGGCGAGGGCGCACACAAAAAATCGCTGGAGGAGTTGCTGGAAGAAGCGCTCGGCTCATATTCAGCTTTGGATCTGATCAACACTGTATTGCTCGATGGAATGAAGACCGTTGGCGACCTGTTCGGCGCACGCAAGATGCAACTGCCTTCCGTGCTCGACTCGGCTGGAGTGATGAAGCAGGCGGTTGCTTATCTCGAGCCGAAGATGGAAAAGAAAGCCAGTGGCGCGCAGAAGGGTACGATCGTGCTCGCCACTGTAAAAGGTGATGTGCATGACATCGGCAAGAATCTGGTCGACATCATCTTGTCGAACAACGGATTCAAGGTAGTCAATCTCGGCATCAAGCAACCGGGAGACACGATCATTAAAGCAGCCCAGGAACATCGCGCGGATGCGATTGGGCTGAGCGGGCTGCTGGTCAAATCGACGCTGGAGATGAAGTATGTGATCCAGGATTTGCAGCGGCAAAAGCTGGAATATCCCGTGATCTGCGGTGGCGCTGCTTTGACACGCAAATACGTGGAAGACGACCTGCGGCGGGAATACTCTAACGCAGTTTTCTACGCCGAGGACGCTTTTGCCGGCCTGCACGTCATGGAAGATCTTATGACCACCGATGGCGCGCGTGAATCGCGCCTGCGCGATGGCAAAACCGTGAAGGAATATGCCAGAGCTGCCGCAGTGGATGAGGAAACCGGCCCGGTTTTTGCCGAGCGCAGCGCGGTCGTCGGCGATGCGCCGAATATCCCGGAGCCTCCGTTTTGGGGCGTGCGGGTTCGGAACTATGACGCAAGGGAGGTTTTTCCTTACATCAACGAAACGGCGCTCTTCAAAAATCAATGGCAGTTGAAGACGGCCTCGCAGGCAGATTACGTGCGCCTCGTGGAGGAAAAGTTTCGTCCGATCAAATCGAAATTAGAGTCTGAGGTCGCCGAGTCGGGATTATTTGAGCCGAAAGTGGTGTGGGGATATTTTCCGTGCCAAAGCGATGGCAACGACCTAATCGTGCATTCAATCCCGAGCACTGAGTCCCGACTTGTGAGCGACAAGACCCAAGATCCCTCGACTTCGCTCGGGATGACAAAGCAAGGTGAGTTAATCCGCTTCACCTTTCCCCGCCAGCGCGAAGGCCGCCGTCTGTGTATTTCCGATTTCTTCGCTGCCAGACACTCGGGAAAAGTGGACGTAATCGGGCTCTCGCTGGTGACCATCGGACCGAAAGCCTCAACCGAAACCCAGCGCCTCTTCGAAGGCGGCGAATACACTAGATACTTGTATCTGCACGGCCTGAGCGTTGAAACGGCAGAAGCGCTGGCGGAGCTGCATCACAAGAAAATGCGCGAGGAACTGGGAATCGCTGGCGAGGATGCCGTCGAGATTCGCGATTTGTTTCATCAGAAGTATCGCGGGTCGAGGTATTCGTTTGGATATCCGGCGTGCCCGAACCTGGAAGATCAGACGAAGTTGTTTGCTTTGTTGAAGCCGGAAGAAAATGTTGGCGTACGGCTGACCTCGGGATTTTTGCTCGAGCCGGAGCAGAGCACGTCGGCGATTGTGGTGCATCATCCGGCGGCGAAGTATTTTGTGGTGTGAGTCTGCCGCTGATTTTCACGGATTCACGCGGATCAAATCTTGCGGTGTCTTTTCTCACTGGGCCATTTTTCCAGCAACCGGCCTTTGCGAGCTGGCATCTTTCCTGCATGATTCGCAAACTACAATCCAGTGAGTATCGGTTGTATTCGCGCAAGAGGAATGCGAAGACAGGAAAGCGCAGAAATTTAGGGACGTTTTCGTCGCTGGCGGCGGCGAAGAGGCATGAGCGGGCGGTGCAGTTCTTCAAGCGTTCCTGACGAAGAGCGCTGTCGAGCTTCGCCCGACCGGACTCTTCGGCGCGCTCCGCTTGCTCAGGGCAAGCTCTTGAGGGTGGCTGTCCCCACGCGGGCAGTGGTACCCGCGCCAAACTCAGAACGTCGTGGTGAGACGGAGGAAATAGCTGCGCGACGGGCCGATGGCATTGCCGGAAAACAGCCCTCCGAAGTCGATTACTTCGAGCGTGTTGCTCAGATTTGCGACGTCGCCCTGAAAGCGTAATGAGCGTTTTTCGTGCTCGTAGAGATCGACGCCCACGGAAGCATTTTGCGTGAAGTACGGAAGGATGCGCTCGCGATCAAAATTCAGGTGATTGATGACCACCTGGCCGTATTCCGTGGCATATTGCTGCGCAGTCAGATCCGGCTGGAATGGCAGCCCGGTGTTGTAATCGCATCCCAACGCGACCCACAAGCGTGGGACGACCTGATAGCGAACACGGGCGCGCACGGTGTTGCGCTGGTCCTGCGAATCGGGAAAATGTCCCGTTAAGTTGGTCGTTGCGCCGGTGGCGTCATCCCCAAGGAACAGGCCGCCTGTAACTGGGTTCCAGACATTGCCGACGATGTAGGAGTAGCTGGCGAAGCCTGAGAACGCCCGCCATTGCAGAAGTTGCAGCTTGGCCTCCGCGCCGTAAAGAATGGCTTTTCTGAAGGCGATGGGGAAACTGATCCCCGTACTCAGGATTTGAGAGTCGTCAGCGTAATTGTTCACATCGCGACGGAACACGTTCGTGTCGAGCCGCAATTTCCCGAAGAACGCTTTCACCGCCCCCAACTCATAATAGTTTCCATGAGAAGGCTGGACCGG
>JASIKQ010000377.1 GCA_030049565.1 Candidatus Sulfotelmatobacter sp. | reverse complement strand
AATTTCCAGACTCCAAACATGGTTTGCAAGGCGGCCCTTGACTTTCTTCCTCTAAGCTGTCATTCCTATTAGCTTTTACTTTGCCGGCCGAAATGCGCTGCTTGGGTATTCGGACGGCGGGAATTCTGGGCGAGTGGGGACCAGATTGAAAGTCAAAGTCTTTTATCACGATAAGTGTTTCGACGGAGCTTGCTCGGCGGCGCTGTTCTCGCGCTTTTATCGCGAGCGGATTCGCGATGACGCGGACTTCGTTTTCGCCGGGCTTCTGCATCGCGCAGGATCGCTGTTTAACGAGTCAGAGTTCGACGGCGACGAGAACGCGATTGTCGACTTCAAATACTCCAGTTCGCCGAAAATTACTTGGTGGTTTGATCATCACCAGAGCGCATTTTTGTCGGCCGCCGACGCTACGCATTTCGAGCACGACGAGAGTAATCGCAAGTTCTACGATCCGGATTTCAAATCGTGTACCAGCTTTCTGGCTATGATCGCGCAGCAACGTTTTGGATTCGATCCGGCGCCGGTAGCCGACGTAGTGCACTGGGCTGACGTAATCGACGGCGCTCTTTATGCCGACGCCAAGACCGCGGTGGAAATGCAGGCGCCAGCCATGAAGCTGACGATGATCATCGAATCGGCGCCCGATCAACGATTCGTGCCCAATCTGATTCCGCTGCTGGCAACGAAACCGCTGGCTGCCATTCTGGAAGAGCCGTTCGTGGCGCCGCTTTTGCCGCCATTGCTCCGCCGTCACGAACTTTCGATCGACATTCTCAAGCAGCGCACGCAGTGTGCGGACGGAACCATTTTTTTCGATGTCACTGACCAGGAGTTCGAGGGGTACAACAAATTTGTTCCCTACTACCTGCATCCGGAGTCGATCTACAGCGTGGGACTGAGCAAGAGCAGCTTCCGGGTGAAAGTTTCGGTGGGGTCGAATCCGTGGGCGCCGCGGGAACCGGTGGTAAACCTAGCCAAGATTTGCGAGCGCTATGGTGGCGGCGGACACGCACGCGTAGGCGCCATCTCATTCAGCGTGAACCAGCACGCGCAGGCGATCAGGGCGGCGCAGGAAATCGTGAATGAGCTGCGGACGGCGGTCCGGTCAGAGAAATCGTAAACACTACCAGTTCAGTTCCGACTGGCTGCGGCGAGTACCTTCCGTGCGGCGTGGTAGTCTAAAAATTGCGGACACCGCATGGCCTTGCCGCTACGGAAATTCGACTCCGCACACACACGTAGAAATGCCCTGCGGCTGGTCGCTTCTTTCGAGTTTGCAAAAGGCTTTTTTGTTCTTAGCATCGGGATCGCCGCTCTATTGCTCGTGCACAAAGACGTGTGGCTGATTGCCGAAAGCCTGCTGGCCCGCTTACACATCAATACCGACCGGCACTCGGCGCAAGTGTTTCTCGATTTCGCCGACAATCTTACGGATGCCCGGCTATGGACCGCGGCGTGGCTTTCCTTCGCTTACACGGGATTGCGCTTTGCCGAGGCTTATGGATTGTGGAAAGAGCGTACGTGGGCGGAATGGATCGCGCTGGTTTCCGGTACATTGCTTCTGCCACTGGAGATTCGTGGGCTTCTGCGCGGCATAACTATGTGGCGATCGGCGCTTTTCGTGGGCAATCTCGCGATCGTGTTCTACATGTTGTTTCTAATCCGTGACGAGCGAAAACAGAAACCGCACCCTACTAATTGAGGCTCCGCCTGCGGATATGCCGAGCATGCCATCCTGCGGCGTGAGTGTACCAGCCTCAGCGTACCTGGTAGCCGAATCATTTTCCGCTGTAACTGATTCTCCATATCGAATTCGATCCATCATCGCTTATCAGCAGCGAACCATCGGGAGCGACGGTGATTCCGACTGGGCGTCCCCAGACGTTGCCGTCCGGCAGCACGAAGCCGGTAAGAAAATCCTCATACTCGCCGCTGGCGTGACCGCTCTGATGCAGCGGCACGCGAATCACTTCATATCCCGCGCGCACGGCTTTGTTCCAGGATCCATGTTCGGAGGCGAAGATGTCTCCTTTATATTGGGCGGGAAATTGCACCCCGTCGTAGAAGGTAAATTGCAAAGAAGCGTTGTGAGGCTGCAAGAGGACGTCGGGCAGGATCACTTTATCTTTTAATTCCGGGTGCTTGCCCTGCTGGCGTGGATCCTGATGCCCACCCATGTACCACCAAGGCCAGCCGTAGAATCCGCCTTGCTGCACATGGGTAATGTAGTCGGGAACGAGATTATCGCCCAGCGCGTCGCGCTCGTTCACGGAGCACCATAGCTCGCCAGTTTGCGGATTCACCGCAATTCCGCCGCCAGCGTTGCGAATGCCGTAGGCATAGACGCTCAAGTTACAGTTGTTCGGGTCACACACGAGAATGTCTGCACGATTCTTTTCCCCTGGATGAGTATCGGGGTCGTCTACATTTGACGCCGAACCGACTGCTACGAATAATTTCTTGCCATCTTGCGAAAAAGCGAGCGCGCGCGTCCAGTGACCGCCGGTGTTGGGAAGATCAGCCACATGCTGTGGCGCGTCTGTGGCCTTGAGATCGCCATTGTGATACGGCAATCGAACCATCTCTGCGGTGCTGCCGACGTACAGCCATTGCGGGTTTGCGCCGGCAGGATAAAACGCCAAGCCATACGGACGCTTAAGTCCGGTGGCGAACACAGCAGAGAGTTCGGGCTTGCCGTCGCTGGTGAGTCCGCGAAAAACACGAATGCGTCCCGCTTCGCTCTCAGTAAGAAAAATGTCGCCATTGGGTGCGGTGCGCAGAGTGCGCGGATTCTCGAGTCCGGTGGCATATTGCTCGACCTTGAATCCGGAGGGCGCGACCGGCCATACATTTTCTGGCCGCGCGACAAGATCGGGGCCGTTCTCTGCCGACGCCGTGGCATAAGGCTTGGGCAGATCGTTCACAGTGATCTTGCGAACCGTTCCCGGCTTTTCGTAACGGAAGTCGGTGAAGGGAGGCGTGGGCGGCGGAGCTTTTATGGTGGAGCTGCCCGTATCCTGAGGGTGCGTGCTTACCACGCGATATGAGGTCTGCGGCAAACCCAACGACTTCACATAGGTAACGAGCTGCCAGCGTTGTTTTGCCGGCAACTGCGCCCATGATGGCATGCCGCTATCTTTGTCGCCCTTGGTGATGAACCAGAAAACTTCGCCCGGCATCACCGACTCGAGCTTGCCATCGACCAGTGAAGGCACGTTGCCGGTACCTTCTGCGGACCGACCGTGACAGGAGCGGCAATAGCGGTTGTAGGCCTCGCGCCCCGCAATCGCAGCGGGCTGTTGGCCTTCGTAGGGATTTTTGAGGCTTTTGGTTGAGTCAGGCGCGTTGTGGAAGTTGCGGTCGGCTCCAGTGGCGAACAGCGCTGCAGAGAGAATAACTAATAAGGAAACAGCCGCGGAAGCTCTCTTAATCGAAGGCATAGGTTCCCTTTCAAGCAGACGAATTTTT
>JASIKQ010000376.1 GCA_030049565.1 Candidatus Sulfotelmatobacter sp. | reverse complement strand
GGCTTTGCCATTCTCATAAGCCCGCAGCAGGCCTATATCGAAGTCGAAACGCGGAAAATTGAAATTGTCGGGATCGCCGCCGAACTGTGCTACGGCAAATTCCGGGGCGAACACCAGCCGCACATCGGTGTAGCGCTTGTAATGGTAGAGGTTGTAAATCCCACCGTGGTAGAGCGAGACGACATCGCATCGGACGCCAGGATCGGTCCCACAGCTTTGCTCAAGCTTTGCCCCTTCCGCGCGCAGCGCTTTATTGGCGGCGTCTCCGGTCTTGCCGGCCAAAGCCGCTTTGACTTCGGCGGTGACATCAACGATCTGAGTCAACTGGTCGAGTTCGAGGTCCGGACATTTACGCTCTTCCTCGGCACTCTTGGCGGAGAAGCCTGTTTCAACGAAATTCGTCTGGGCGGTTGAGAGTTGTTCTTCACAGTCAACCACGCAGTGATGATTCGTCATGACTAATCCGTTTGGAGAGATGAACGATGCGGAACAACCCTGGGCGATGCGCAAGGACGAATTGCGAACGTGATCCAGCCAGGTTTGCGGGGGAGAGAAACCATACTTTTCCTGCACCTTCTTCGAAGGGAAGTTGTTAAAAGTCCACATGCCTTCGTCGGCTCGGGTGAACGCAGTGAAACAAAAGGTCACCAGGAAGATGGTGAAAATGGCAGGAAAGATCGAACGGAGCTTTTGGGATTTCATACGTGCCTCTCTGACAAGTGTAAGCCCAATTGCTGCGCAACGCGCTGATGGCCTGCTAAAGCTGTGGCTGCGTTAGAGATGAGGCGGCAAGGAATTGGGGAGTTGGCGCTGGGCTACTGCCGTGCCAGCAGTTCTGCCTGAGACCTTTATTGTGGTCGGCGGGCTTACTGGACCACGCCCGTCCGATTCAAGCTAACCATCGCATCTGCCGATCATTCATGAATAGCTCTGGAAGGCTCTCATGGCGGAATGCGAAAGATTCAAGACTTGCCCCTTCTTTAACGATCAATTGTCCTACATGCCACGAACCGCCGACGCCATGAAACAGAAATATTGCTACGGCGATAAAAGCCAGTGCGCCAGGTATCTGGTTGTGATCCAGGGAATTACGGCGCCAGGCGATCTGTTTCCCAACCATTTGGATCGCGCCCGCGGAATCCTTGCCAACGCAAAAAAGCGCCGCCCTTTGGAACCAACCAAATCGGATAAGGCGCGCGGCGTCGGCGCTCCCTGACGGTTTGACGGGGTGACGGTTTGACCCTTCTTTTCTTTGGCCTGTAAGATCAGCACTTAGCCTTTAGCACCCGGCATTTGGTCTCGACTGCATGCCGTTCCGCTGTTCTGCCTGCGACCGTTCATGGCCCAATGCTAACCGCTAATTGTTAAACGCTGCTTCCCATGAGGCACGAACTGCCGAAATCCTATGAGCCGGGCGCAATTGAAGCGCGCTGGGCCGAGTACTGGATCAAAGAAAAACTCTTCTTTGTGCCCACGCCTCCGCCAGGCGAAACACGCCCCGTGTTTACCTTGCTGCTCCCTCCGCCCAACGTCACGGGCCGCCTCCACATGGGCCACATGCTCAACCAGACGCAGATGGACATCATCGTGCGCTGGCATCGCATGAGAGGATTCATTACTCTCTGGCTGCCGGGGACCGATCACGCAGGCATCGCGACGCAGATGATGGTGGAGCGCGATCTCGCCAAGGAAGGCAAGAAGCGGCGCGATCTGGGGCGCGAGAAATTCATTGAGCGGGTGTGGGAGTGGAAGCGGCATTACGGCGGCGCAATTCTCGACCAGATGAAGCGGCTGGGGGCGTCGGTCGACTGGGACCGCGAGTACTTCACCATGGACGAAAATCTTTCGCGTGCGGTGCGCGAGGTATTTGTCCGGCTGTATGAAGAAGGGCTGATTTATCGCGGGAAGTACATTGTGAACTGGTGCCCGCGCTGCGAGACGGCGATCTCCGACCTCGAGGTGAAGCATGAGGATGTCGCGGGAAAATTGTGGGAGATCCGCTATCCGGTTGTAGGGTCGAATGAATTTATCACCGTGGCGACCACGCGGCCAGAGACGATGCTGGGCGATACGGCTGTTGCAGTGAATGAGAAAGATGAGCGCTACAAGCATCTGCACGGAAAAAAAGTCCGGCTGCCGCTGATGAATCGCGAGATTCCCATCATCGTCGATGAGCTGGCGCAGCCGGAGTTCGGAACGGGCGCGGTTAAGGTGACACCCGCGCACGATCCGAATGATTTTGCCGCGGGCAAGCGCCACAATCTGCAGCAGATCGACGTCATGGATGAGCACGCGCACATGAATCAAAATGCGGGCCGCTATGCGAATGTGGATCGCTACGAAGCGCGCAAGATGGTGCTCACGGATTTGCGGGAACAGGGATTTCTGGTTGCCGAAAAAGATTATGCGCTCGCGCTGGGCAAGTGCGACCGCTGCGGGACGGTGATCGAGCCGCGGCTTTCAGAACAGTGGTTCGTGAAGATTCAGCCGCTCGCCGATCGCGCGAAAGAGGCTGTGGAGAGCGGCGAGATCACGATTGTTCCGGAGAATTACCGGCAGATTTATTTGAACTGGATGAACAATATTTACGACTGGTGCATCTCGCGCCAGTTGTGGTGGGGACATCGCATTCCGGCGTGGACGTGTACGAATGGCGCTTGCGGCGAACTGATCGTTGCGCGCGAGGCTCCGTCGAGCTGCGGGAAATGCGGGAGCACGAAAGTGGAGCAGGTTTCGGACGTGCTCGACACGTGGTTTTCGTCTGGGCTGTTGCCGTTTACTACGCTGGGCTGGCCGGAGAAGACGCGCGATCAGGAGGTGTTTTATCCGACGACGCTGCTGATTACGGCCTACGAGATTTTGTTTTTCTGGGTGGCGCGCATGATCATGTTCGGCTGCCACTTCATGCAGGGGCACGAGCAGGATGCGGCCATCAAGCGCGCCAGTGGATGGGGCGACAAGAAAAATGACAGCGTTCCCTTCCGCCAGGTTTATATTCATGCGCTGGTGCGCGACGCTGAACGGCAGAAGATGTCGAAGACGAAAGGCAACGTGATCGATCCGCTGCATATTATTGAGCGCTTCGGCACCGATGCCACGCGCTTCACGCTGGCGGCGATGGCCGCTCCGGGAACCGATATTGCCTTCAATGAAAATCGCACCGAAGGTTATCGCGCCTTCGCCAACAAGATCTGGAATGCGGCGCGGTTCATGTTCATGAATGTGGACAGAATCGAGCCTGGGGTTGCCAAAGTCGCGGCTGTAATCGCGGCTCTACCCCCTCACCCGTCGGGGAAAGGAATCGAGGATTTCCAGCCCTCCACGCTCGAAGACCGCTGGATCCTCTCCCGCTTCAATCGCGTAACAAAGGATGTGAATGATGCGCTCGCAACATACCGTTTCCACGAGGCTGCGAACCGCATTTACGATTTCTTCTGGGGTGAATTTTGCGACTGGTATCTGGAATTGATCAAGCCCCGGCTGAGCGAGGAAGCTGGCGATGCCCTAGCTAAAGTCGCCTGCCAAAATCTGGTTAATTTGTTCGAAGCTTCCTTGCGGTTGTTACATCCCATCATGCCCTTCATCACCGAGGAGATTTGGCAATCGATTTACGAAGGCAAGCCGGTGCTGAGATCGATTGCGCTGGCCGAATATCCGCAGACGGATGAAAAGCAAATTGATCTTCAGGCTGAGACGGAGATGGCTATCCTTCAAGACTTGATCGTCAATGTGAGGAATGTTCGCGCCGAGTTGAAGGTGGAACCGAAGGTGAAGGTGCCCATTCGTGTTCACGCCCATCAAGCGGAAATCATGGCGCTCATTGCGCAGAACCGCGGCGCGGTGGAAAGGCTGGCCAACGTCGAGAATGTGGACCTTACGGAGCATCCCCTTGTCGACACGCTCGGGGCCCGACGCACCGCCAGGTACGATGTGATGGTGATTTACGAGAAGAAAATCAATATCGCCGCTGAACGGGACAGGCTTACGAAAGAGTTGGAAAAAATTGAAAGAGAAATCGCGAACGGACAGCGGCAACTAAGCAACGAGCAGTTCCTGGCAAAGGCTCCCCCACATGTAGTCGATGGAATTCGCAAACGCGCCCAGGATCTGACGGTGCAACAAGAAAAAACCAAAAGTCAATTGAGCGCATTAGGGAGCTAACTGGCAGCTGCTCCATGGACTGGAACTCACGTCGCATCACGGCGATTATCGAGAACGCGTTGCTCGAGGACCGGGCCACGCGCGATGCGACCAGCTACGCCTGCATCGATCCCAACCAGCGTGCCTCGGCGACCATTCTCACCAAGCAGGATTGCATTCTCGCCGGCATCGGCTGTATTGCCCGCATTCTCGATGTCTACGCCATCCTCGATGGCGCTGTTACTTCGCACTATGAGGTGACCACGCATCCCGAAATTTTTGACGGGGTTCGCTTGCACAAAGGCCAATCGGTAGCCGTGATTCGCCACAATGCGCGCGTGCTACTTTCTTGCGAGCGCGTGATCCTGAACTTCTTGCAGCGGATGAGCGGAATCGCCACCCTGACCCGGAAATTCGTCGACGCGATTTCCGGCACCCGGGCGCGCATACTCGATACGCGCAAGACCGCGCCCGGACTGCGCGTGCTCGATAAGTACGCGGTGCGTTGCGGCGGCGGTCAGAATCACCGCCTTGATCTCTCGGACGGTGTGTTGATCAAGAACAATCACATCGCGCTCGCCGGAGGAATGGTGCCCGCACTGGAGCGAGCCGTGCACAATCGCCGTGGCGAGCAGCCGATCGAGGTCGAAGCCCGCACCATGGAGGAACTGGAAGACGCGCTGTCGCACGGCGCGGAAGCGATTCTTCTGGACAATATGCCTCCCGAGCAGGTACGGCGTGCGGTAGAGCGCTGCGCGCAGCTTGACCGGCGCATTCCCGTGGAGTGCTCGGGCGGCATCCGCCTTGAAAATGTTCGCGCCTATGCGGAAACCGGCGTGGATTTCATTTCCGTCGGCCTGCTCACACATTCTCCACAGGCGGTTGATATGAGCATGCGGGTTGTGCCTGTATAGGCATTCCGGATGAGCCTTTTTTCTCCGCATGTTTCAGGTCATGGTTTGTGCTTTTTGCTTTGCTCCCGCATAATTCCCGCATCAAGCAAAGTGCGACAATCCGAACTACGAAATCTTCGCGTGCGAAGCCAGCTACCGTTGATACACCCGCTGCATACGGCCACGCGACGGATTCACGCCTCGGGCATATCGTGCGGGTGCTGATGGAGCACGCCACGGTGGTGGTGAGCGGAACGAAGATCGCGCAGGAAATCTCGTCGAACCGCTCGGAGGTGTGGCGATTGATTCAACAGTTGCGCGGCCTGGGTGTGGAAGTTGCGGGACATCCGGCGACCGGATATCGGCTGAAGTCAGTGCCGGATCTACTGTTGCCGGAGATCCTGGAGCCGCTGATCCGTGGGACGATCTTTGCCACGCACATTCATCATTTCTATAAGATCGGCTCGACGAATTCCACGGCAATGGCAGCCGCGGCCGAAGGCGCGCCCGAGGGCAGTGTATTTCTGGCTGAAGAACAGGCTGCGGGCCGCGGGCGCGGAGCGCATACTTGGGAATCCGCGCGCTCGGCGGGGATTTATTGCTCGGTGGTGTTGCGTCCGAACCTTCCTCCATCGGAAGTGCTGCTGTTGTCGCTGGCCACAGGGCTGGCGGTGCGTGCGGCACTCGAACAAGTAAATCGGCAACTGGATGTCGATCTGAAATGGCCGAACGATGTTCTGCTCGGTGGCAAAAAAGTGTGCGGCACTCTTACCGAGATGAACGCCGAAGCCACGCGAGTTCGCCATGTTGTGGTGGGAGTCGGGATCAATGTGAATCAGAGCAGCTTTCCCAAGGAATTTGCGGCCGAAGCGACCTCGTTGAAGTTGACAACAGGAAGCGAATGGTCGCGAGTGGAAGTGACGGCGGCTTTGCTAAAATCGCTCGATCGGGAGTATCGGCAATTCTGTCAGGAGAACGCACGGCCGTCAGTTTTGCAGCGCTTTGCCGATCAATCATCCTGGGTAAGAGGCAAGCCGGTTCGCGTGGAAGAAAATGGACCGACAGTGGAGGGAACAACCGAAGGGCTGGATGAACGCGGGTTCCTGCTGGTGAGGACCGCACAAGGAGTGCAGACCGTCCTGAGTGGCACGGTCAGAGAGAGGTAGGACGCTTTTAGCACTCCGCACTAGGACAGACGAACTGGGTGCTGGCTTCTGATGGGCAGATTTGCTTATGCTTTTAGTCGTCGATGTCGGTAACACGAACACGGTGCTGGGGGTCTTCGCCCGGGTAGCGCATTTGCATGTTCGCGGCGAAGGAGAGGGTACTCCACGCTACGAGCGGCTAGTAGCAAATTGGCGGGTGGCCACGCGCCAGGGCAACACCGTCGATGAATACGGAGTCTTGTTTCGCAATTTATTTTCGATGGCCAGTCTTGAGGTGTCGGGCATCCACGGGATCGTGATTTCTTCGGTGGTGCCTCCGCTCGACACTGTGCTGCGGCAGGTGTGCGAGCAATATTTCAACGCCAAGCCATTATTCATCGAGCCAGGCGTGAAGACCGGCATGCCGGTGCATTATGACAATCCCGCAGAGGTGGGCGCGGACCGCATCGTCAATGCCGTGGCGGCATTTGAAAAATATGGCGGGCCGTGCGTG
>JASIKQ010000375.1 GCA_030049565.1 Candidatus Sulfotelmatobacter sp. | reverse complement strand
ACCATCGCTGGCACCGCTGGTTGTCGATCTCAGCGACCGCCGTCCTGGCTCCGGTCTTGCTGCTCGTGCTCGCGGAGGTGGTGCTGCGGCTCTGTGGAATTGGAACCCCAACCGGAGTCGTGCGTCCGTGCACGGACCGGGGCCGCGCTGCTTATTGCGACAATCAATTTTTCGCCGCACCCTACTTCCCACCCGGCATGTACCGGACCCCGCGCCCGTACGCTTTTCCCGCAAGAAAGGCGCCAGGAACCTATCGGATCTTCATCTTGGGGGAGTCGGTAGCGTGGGGGGATCCCGATCCCAGCTATGGATTCGGCCGATACTTAGAGGTCATGCTCCGAGAACGCTTTCCCCGGAAAAAGTTCGAGGTGATCAATACCAGCATCACCGCCATCAACTCGCATGCCGAGCTGCCCATGGTCGAGGAACTGGCGCAATACCAGCCCGACCTTTTTGTGATTTACACCGGTAACACCGAAGTGGTCGGGCCCTTTGGACCGGGGACGGTGTTAACACCGTGGGACTTGAGTCGGCCCGCCATCCGCGCCAGAATCGCCCTCAATTCCACGCGGCTGGGTCAGCTTCTCGCGAAGGCCCGTGGAGGACCAAAAAACGAATCCGCATGGCGCGGCATGGAAATGTTTCTGGACCGGCAGGTCCGCTCCGATTCGCCTCAGATGAAACCGGTGTACCAGAATTTCGCCGCCAACTTGCGTGCCATCGTTGCCGTTGCTCGCCACTCGGGGGCTCAAGTTTTGATCAGCACTGTAGCTACAAACTTAAAGGATTGTGCTCCCTTCGCTTCCCTGCACCGCGAAGGTATTCGCCAGGACGAACTGAACGCCTGGGACGGGTTAGTAAAACGTGGTGTGACTCTGGAGAGCGCCGGATCATATACGGAGGCCCTCCAGCTCTACCTCTCGGCGGCAGAAATCGATCCCCAATATGCCGAACTTCAGTTTCGCATGGCTCGTTGCCTGTGGGCGCTCGGTGATTTCGCCGCGGCCAGGGAGCGCTTCCTGCGCGCTCAGGATCTCGACACGCTTCGCTTTCGCGCGGACAGCAAGTTGAACGAAGTCATTCGCGCCCTCCCGACAGCAGGTCCGGGTGTCGTCGTTGTAGATGGAAACGCCGTTCTTGCTGCCGAGAGTCCGCATGCGGTTTTGGGTGGCGAACTTTTCTACGAACACGTGCATATGAATCCACGCGGAACCTACCTGCTGGCTCGGGCCTTTTTCCGTCAGGTCGTCAGCCTGCTGCCGCCCGAGTTTCAGCGCGGCGCAGTGAGCTCTGATGTCATCTCTGAGGAAGAGTGCGAGCGTCTGCTTGCGTTTACGCCTTATGATCGTGTGCGGGTAGCCGGCCTGGTTCTCAGCAAGCTGGAGCGGCCTCCCTTTACCAACCAGCTAAACCATACCGAAGACGTCACCCGGCTGAAAAACCAGGTTGAGGGAGCAAACCTAAACTATGGGGAGATAGTCGCCGACTATCAGTGGGCCATCCTGCAAAACCCACAGGACCGCCTATTACATCTCAATTACGGCTTTCTGCTGCATCGCTACGAACCAGCCGTCGCCGACAAGGAATTGCGCGCCGCCTTGCCCTACGATAATGCTCCGGTCCTATGCAACTGGCGTAAATTTGAGTGAAGGAAAAACGGACAGCGCCACTGCGAACGGAAGGGCAAAAACGGACAGAGGTTTGTACCGCGTGAGTGTTCCACTACCGCTTATCGCCGAGAATGAGCAAACCGCCTCATCGTCCATGGCAAGATGGTTTCGGACGCGGCCATGGTTCCTGCTGCTTTCCGCGGTTACCTTAATTTACGCCTTGCTGGCGGGCTTGCGGACCGTCAGCGACTACGACCTCTTTTGGCAGATGGCGACTGGACGCTGGGTGATTCAACATCACAGCGTCTTCTCCACCGACGTTTTCTCATACACCGCATCGGGCCAACCGTGGATCTATCCGGTTGGCTCTGGGTTGCTGTTTTACGTTGCTTATCTGGTGGGGGGATACGGACTGATTTCATGGCTGGGCGCGATCGCTTGCGTCGGCACAATCACGTTGCTGCTCCGCCGCGGTTCGGCAGCCACTGCAGCGCTCGCAATCATCTCAGTTCCGGCAATCGCCGCGCGCACGTCTCCTCGGGCTGACATGTTCACGGTGGTGATCTTTGCTGCTTTCCTCAGCATTCTGTGGGAACAATACGAAATGGGCACCGCCAAGCTCTGGCTGCTTCCCCTTCTGATGATGGCCTGGGTGAACCTGCATCTAGGCTTCGTCGCCGGGTTGGCGCTGGTTTGCGCGTACACGGCGCTGGAGCTAATCCGCCTGTGCGACACCTCGGGGAGGAAAGCTACTGGGAAGGTTCTTATGGCCGCACTTCCGTGGCTGGCGGCAACCTGTTTTGCAACGCTGGTCAATCCCTGGGGCTGGGGTATTTACCGGGCGCTCTTCCGGCAAGAAGCAGCGATGGCAGTACACGCCGAGCGCATTACGGAGTGGACCAGGGTTTCATTTACGTCGGCGACCCTGGAACAAGCCCTGTCAATTCACGATCCCGCAAGCTCAGCCGAGTGGCTGTTGCTGTTAGCCGCTGTGGCGATGGTGATTGCCGCATGGCGCCGCCGCTGGCCCAAAGCCCTATTACTTGCTGGCTCCGTATGGATGGCAATACAGCATGTGCGCTTCTTCGCCTTGCTGGCGTGTGTTGTCGTGATCGTCGGCAGTGCGTTGCTAGCCTGGGCGCTGAACACGGCACGAGCGTGGATCCGCGACAAGAGATTGAATTCCATTATGGCAGGCGGAGCGACTGCGGCGCTGATCCTGCTCGTTGGTCTTCGTTCGGCTGACCTGGCCAGCAATCGTTATTACTTCAATGGGAGTGAAATCTCGTCCTTCGGCGCGGGCCTCTCGTGGTGGTTCCCCGAGCGCGCGATGACTTTCATCGAACATGAGAACTTACCTGCTCAGGTCTTTAACGGCTACGAAGCGGGGGGCTTCGTGATTTGGAGCCTGGGTGAAAAGTACCGCGATTATATTGACGGACGCGCCATCCCGTTCGGACCGGAATTGATCAGTCGCCTGCAACACGTATTGCAATCACCGCCCGATTCTCCCCCGTGGCAGCACGAAGCTGATGTTTACGGCATCAACACGGTGGTCCTATCGTTGGCGCGCTACAAGGGATTGAAGCTCGTAGGAGCTGTGCTTCCACAGTACTGTTCCAGCGAAAACTGGCGGCCTGTGTTCCTCGACGAGGTGTCGGCCGTCTTCGTGCGGCGACTCCCCGAGACGCAGACGTTGATTGAGCGTTTTCCGGTGGATTGCTCAACGGCACCGCTTCCATCAGCGGCGCATGCCCGCAATTGGGGAGAGGAATTCAATCGCTGGGCCAATGCCGCTGCTGTGTTCGTGGCCTTGCAGCGCAATCAGGAGGCAGCGGCCGCCAGTGCAAAGGCTTTGTCGATTTTCAGCTATAGCGCTCCGGTTTGGTACGTTCGTGGCAGCACGCTATTGTTGACCGGTCATCCCCGCGAAGCAGAGCAGAGCTTGCTTCAATCCGCTGCGCTCCAGGTTAATGCATCTACTTGGTCCGAGCTCGCGGATCTGTATCGCAGCCAGAAACGTTTTCCCGCCGCCATCGATGCCCTGGAGCGGGTGGCCGTGATCTCGCCTGATCCAGCGGAGGCTCTCGTGCAGCTGGGCTACACCCACCTTGATGCGGGAGATCCTAAGGACGCTCTCCAAGCATTCGATCGTGCTGAGCGAGCGCTCCCGGCAGCAAGTGGCGCTGCTCCTCTGGCAGCACTAGACAATGGCCGGGCGGTGGCGTGGAGCATGCTCGGCGATTTGAGCCGGGCAACCTCCTTTGCAGAAAAGGCGGTTCACCTTTCGCCGCAGACTCCGGACTACTGGAATCAATTGGGCCGCTTGTACACTCTGCAGGGACGGGCAGCCGATGCTGCCAGTGCCAGCGAACGAGCCGCAGGGCTCACCAGCACTCGGAGACCGTGACGTTTCCCTGCAGTTTACGCTTTTCTTCGGCACCTGATCAGAGTTCGCTGCTTTGCTTGCGCAGGAGGATGAACTTGGCAAAGAGTTCTAATTTTTTGTCAAACTGGTCTTCGGTTCACTCATACCTGTTTCTTTCTGCGGCAACAATTCTGAGTCTGCTTCCTTTTTCCACGAAGGCATTTAACGTCGACGATACTCTCTTCCTTTTCGCCGCCAGGCAAATCCTGAAACATCCGCTCGATCCTTACGGATTTCAGCTTGTCTGGAACACAAGCCGGGAGAGCATGTTTGACGTAACTAGGAATCCTCCCCTCGCCTGTTACTACGCAGCCTTGGTCGGTCGCACCGCAGGCTGGTCGGAGAGAGCGTTTCACTTGGCTTTTCTTCTGCCGGCGTTGGCCCTGGTTCTCGGGACATATCGTCTGGCCCGACGCTACACCCGGTTTCCTCTACTGGCCGCTTTGGCCGTTCTCTTGACCCCGGGCGTGCTGGTCTCAGCCACCAGCGTTATGTGCGACACGATGATGGTGGCATTGTGGGTCTGGGCAGTGATCCTCTGGGTGGAAGGACTCGAGCCGCTGAATGACGTGTCCCTGCTCGCCTCGAGTTTCCTAATCGCAGCAAGTGCACTGACCAAATATTTCGGCTTAGCGCTGATCCCGCTGCTGCTTGTCTACTCTTTGCTCCGTTTGCGCCGGTTCGGATCGTGGGTGGTTTACTTCCTGATCCCGATCCTGAGCGTGGTTGGTTACGAGCTTTGGACGGCAGCACTCTACGGTCGAGGCCTTATCTACGATGCTGCCAAGTTTGCTGGCACTCAACGAGAGTTTCAACAAGGCTCAACTATGGGACATGCCCTGGTTAGTCTTAGTTTCATGGGTGGCTGCACTCTGTCGGCGTTGACGCTAATGCCACTCCTCTGGTCACGGAAACAGATTCTCACGGGCGCTTTGGTCAGCGGGATTGCTGCCGCGTCGCTTATGGCCAACTGGGTTGACTATGGGGCTCGCGTGGGAGGAGGTCTGGCTCCTCAGTCTATGATGCAGCATTGGGCAATCACTTCATTTCAGTTGGCCTTTTGCATTCTCTCCGGTGTTTCTGTTTTGGCGATGGCAATCGGTGACGTCTGGACGAACACGAAAGATCCTGAGTCCTGGTTGCTGGCGCTCTGGGTGGTGGGAACGTGGATCTTTGCCGGGTTCCTGAACTGGACCGTGAACGCCCGTTCGGTGCTTCCGCTCATTCCCGCAGCTGGCATCCTGATGTTCCGCCGGCTGGACAGATCCCCTGGCATCCTCACACAGAGCAGGCCAGCGGCCGTAGCCTCCGGGTTGGCCATCGCCGCACTGCTATCTTTTGCGATTACAGCATCTGACGTCGCATGGGCAAACTCCGCGCGCGAGGCCGCAGGTCTGATTTACCAAAAGACCCGGGGGGAACGCGGAACCGTGTTTTTCCTGGGACACTGGGGCTTTCAGTATTACATGCAAACCTTGGGATTTATTCCTGCGGACGAAATATATTCCAGGTTTCGAGTCGGCGACTTGGTGATCGTGCCCGTGAACAATACAGAACTCATACCGCTGCCCCGGCAGTTTGACTTCATCGAGCAAGAAGATCTGAAACTCCTGCCCGGCAACCTGGTTACAACCATGAACTGGGGCATGGGCGCAGGCTTCTATTCTTCATACTGGGGCCCCCTTCCTTTCGCTTTTGGCAATGTCCCCCCAGAGGAGTATCAGATTGGCCGCGCTGTGCTCCCTTATCGGTAGCTGGAATTACTTCCTGTCCTGCTTGCCTGGTTGGCAGAGGCACAGCAGGGATGGCGCCCGCTGCCGTGAAATCAGCCTTTTCTCTTGAAAACTCCCACTGTGTTCTGGGAGCGCGGCTGATAAGCCTTTGCTTCGTCGTCCCAATAGTACTCGGGGTGACCGTCCACCCTATCCGTAACACCAACCAGTTCATACTGGCTCCCGAGGTAACTGTTAGCCCACGAAGAGAAGGATAACGCCTGCCGTGAGCCGGCAATTGGCAACGAGGATAAAGGAGAATTCACAGCCACCACAAACTTTGGGTGAACCGACTGGATCTCGTCGATCATCTGCTGCTGCATTTCTAGGGCATATTTCTGTTGCTCCATGAGGCCGTACGTATAAATGAATCCGGTCGCGGAGTGCCGCTTGGCATAGAAGTAAATCTCTGGTTCCGAACCCAGCACGGCGAGTTGATCAGTCGTGGAAGTGTGCGCATCAAGATAACCAGCGATCACCAGAGCTTCCGG
>JASIKQ010000374.1 GCA_030049565.1 Candidatus Sulfotelmatobacter sp. | reverse complement strand
CGACGCCATGCAGCAAAAGGGCCGCGCCTTCGTGCTGGAAGAACGGCATCCCTGGCTGCGGCGCATCGCAGAAAACGAGCTCCGCGATCCCGTGCGTTTTTGGGAGAAAATGGATGCGCTTCCCACGCTCAAAACCGAAATTCCCATCAGCGCCGTTGATGCCCTCGAACATCTCATGCCAGCGCCCGGCATCACGTACCGTTTGGCTCATCGCGTCGCCGGATTGGGCAGCCTTGGTCACGCCCGCTACGTCGCCATCGCTGACTGGCACGGCGGCCGCATTGCGCGGGAGGCGAAAGCATTGGTGCCTTCCTCTACAAGCTGGACGCAAATTTTGGAGAGTAAAAATAAAAGTGGGCCGGCTGAGATTCTTTACCAGACAATCATTAATCGTGCGGTGCGTTGTCCCGATCCCTTTGTGCAATTGCGCGGCCGCTGGATTGTGCGCCGGCTCGGTCCTCATTGCTCGCGCATAGAACTTGCCTCACTAAAGGGCCCGGAAACCGAACTACGCCTGATTCACGCCATGGGTTGGGAGACCGCGAACATCCACCTAGGAACTCCGTCGGCGCGCAAATCCATCCTTCGCCACTTCGGCAAGCAGAAAGGGAAGTGGTTGCCCCAAGCTGCCGAAGCCATGCTTGAGGCGGTTCGATCTGACTGGAATGTCTGGAAGAAAAAGGGCTACGCCTGAGTCGTGTTCGCCCATGAAATACCCGCTTAAAAGTTCCATTTGACTGCGTGCCATCCGGCGTCTCTCTCTTGGCCGCTAAGTTCTTTCCTTACAACGTTCGACAGCGAACATACTGAGTAAGGGAAATCCTGTAATACTTCCGCTCACAGTGAACGAAGCAGATAGCGACCGCATTCACGAGTTGTGTTCCCAAATTGCGGTCGAGCAGGATAGAACCGAACTTTTGCGGCTGGTGACCGAACTGAACGGCATCCTGAGCGCCAGCGAATCGCAGCCTGAGCCCGGGCCGGGTGAATCGCACAAGGAGTAATGCGCTCTGGACTTGTCGTCGTGTCGTCTCCAATGCGCGCATTGAATATCGTGCCTAGAACAAATCTTTAGAACAATTTCTCTTTATGTTCTCCTATAGCGGCTTTTCGAATATCGGTAAGTTTTGTTTTCCAATTGCAGTTGCCGGCAGAATGACAACGCCACGCCCTTGCATCCAACGAACTGTCGAGGCGATGTTTTAACGAGGTAAGACTATCGTTAAAAGACATCCAAAATCGGCCAGGAGGGCATCATTGCGCGGCGGTGAGCGCTCGGACGCGGCGGGTAAGGCTGTGGAAAACCTGATTCTCCTTTCCCTGCCAGACGAGGAATACCATTTGCTTCGGCCTCACCTGGAGCGCCTTGACCTTCCTCAGTACCAGATCCTCCACGAACCCGCGGAGAAGATCGACTTCACTTATTTCCTCAACGAGGGCATGGCATCGATCGTCGTGCTCAGCCGCGACGGCCGCAGCGTGGAAGTCGGAATCGTGGGCAAAGAAGGCATGGTTGGCATGCCGCTGACGGTCGGCCTGAAGCGGGGGACGTTTCGCACGATTATGCAAATGGCGGGAAATGGACTGCGCATCCCCTCCGAAGTGTTTCTCAAGCTTCTACTGACGTCACCCATCTTGCGCGCCGAACTCAGCCGCTTCGCCTTCATGCACGGGATGCAGTCCGCCCAGCTTGCCGCCTGCAATCGTCTGCATGAAGTCGAGCAGCGCCTCTCCCGCTGGCTGCTGATGTGCCAGGACCGCGTCGACTCTCAATTCCTGCCGTTGACGCACGAATTTCTGGCGCAGATGTTAGGCACCGGCCGCCCCAGCGTCAGCATCGCGGCAGGCGCTCTGGAAAATGCCGGCCTCATCGAGAACATGCGCGGAACGGTCAAGATCCTCAACCGCAAGAGCCTGGAAGCGGCCGCCTGTGAGTGCTACGGGGTCATCCAGCACTTCAACGGCGGCTTGGGCCTGAAATAACAGCAGTCCATGACGTTCGTAACGCGCACAACTTGATTTTCGCTGGTGTGGCCGTGGCCCAACTGCTATGTTTTCGCAGCGTCCGCTTCACGTGGGGATGAACGGACGAGGACGACCATGTTCCGTGTCACATGCTGCTGCCTCGCGCTTACTCTCGCCGCCATGGGGCAGGCCACTATCCACAAAACTAAAGACGACTCGCAGGAAACCAAACTGATCGTGATGGAACACCTGTGGAATGAAGCCCAGGTAAACCGCGATGCCCACGCGCTTGAGGGCATGCTGGCCGCCGACTTCATCAACACCGAATACGACGGCGAGGTCAGCGATAAAGCCAAGTTTCTGGCCGAAATCCGAGATCCCCGCTTGAATCTGACTACTATCACCATCCAAGATCTCAAGGTCAATATGTACGGAGATTCCGGCATCGTCTTTGGTGTTTACCGCACGAAGGGAACCTACCAGGGCAAGCCGTACGAACACATCGGCCGCTTCACCGACACCTGGGTGTTCACCGAGGGCCGCTGGCAGTGCGTGGCCAGCCACACCAGTCTGCTGAAGAAGTAGAGTCCTGAAAACTCTACAACCTCTATAAAAACTATTTATGAGTGAAACTTGCTTCCCCGGCGGATTCCCATCGATCTAAGCAGTTGCGATTGAGCCTTCGAATCGCGGGACAGATTGAATGGAAAGCACTCAGCCACATCGCTGGCAGAAGTTTCTGGCGTTCGCCATCATTTATCTCGTTTGGGGTTCCACTTTTTTAGCAATTCGCATCGGCGTGCGCGAACTACCGCCGTTTCTGTTTGCGGGCATGCGATTTTTCGTGGCGGGAACGGCCATTTACTTGTGGATGATTGCCAGAGGCAATCCTTCGCCCGCGGGGCGCGAATGGGCCGCCGCCTCGCTGCTGGCGGTGCCCATTTTCGTTATGGACTACGGTTTGCTCTTCTGGGCGGAGAAGCGCGTTCCATCCGGAATGGCTGCGGTAATGATGGCGACCATCCCAGCGTTCACGGCGTTGGCGGAGATTCTTATTTTGCGGACTCAGAGACTCACACTGCGACTGACATGTGCTCTGCTGTTGGGAATTGGAGGCGTGGCCGTACTGGTCAGCCCGGCAGGATTTGGCGCGGGCGCAATCGATGCCAAGGGATCCGTCGCACTGGTGATAGCCGCGGTCGGCTGGTCATTCGCATCCGTATTCACTCGCAAGCTGCCCTTGCCCGCATCGAAAGTGATGAGTTCGGGATCGCAAATGCTCGCGGGCGGAGTTCTGCTGACCGTTGCTGCCACGGTGCTCGGAGAATTCAAAGGCTTTCACGTGCAGACCGTTTCCGTCAGCGCATGGATTTCTTTGCTTTACCTGATTGTCGCCGGCTCGATCGTCGCCTTCACTGCTTACATCTGGCTCATCGGTCACGAATCTCCGACCAGGGTAGGAACCTATGCGTATGTGAATCCGCTTGTGGCAGTTCTGCTGGGATATTTTCTAGCCGGAGAAGCGTTAGGCCCGCGCACGCTTGTCGGGACCATCCTGGTGCTGGTGAGCGTGGCGGTGATTACGACGGCACCGAAGAGACCGATCGAATTCGCGACAGTGGCGGATGAAGCCACGGCAGAGCCCTAGGTCTTTATATCTACGGCCGCGTCATCCTCTCCGGCTTGACCAACTGATCAAACTCTTCTCCCGTCAGGTGTCCCAGCTTCACCGCAGCTTCGCGCAAACTCGTGTGCTCCACGTGAGCGGTGTGCGCAATTTGCGCGGCTTTGTCGTAGCCCACTTTCGGGGCTAGCGCGGTCACCAGCATAAGTGAATTCTTCACATACCAATCGACCTTCTCGCGATCGACTTCAATTCCTTTAATCATGTACTCGACGTATCCGTGGCAGGCGTCGGTGATGAGCGTAACCGAATGCAGAAAGTTGTAGATGATCACCGGCTTAAACACATTCAGTTCGAAGTTGCCCTGCGAGCCAGCAAAGCCAACGGCTGCCGTCGCGCCATGCACCTGCACACACACCATGGTCATGGCTTCACACTGCGTCGGATTCACCTTGCCCGGCATGATCGACGATCCCGGCTCGTTTTCCGGAATCGAAAGCTCACCCAAACCGCAGCGCGGCCCGGACGCCAGCCAGCGAATATCGTTGGAAATTTTCATCAGGGACGCCGCCAGTGTTTCCATAGCGCCCTGCGCGAAGACGATTTCATCGTGCGCCGAAAGCGCGGCAAATTTGTTCCCATGCGAACGGAAGGGAAGTCCCGTGAGTTCGGCGATCTTCTTCGCCGCCCGCTCGGCGAATTCAGGATGAGTATTCAGCCCCGTACCGACCGCCGTCCCGCCGATGGCCAGATCGTAGAGACCTTCCAGCGCTTGCTCCAGGCGTTTGATGTCTCGCTCCAGCAAACTCGCCCAACCGCCGAATTCCTGGCCAAACGTCAGCGGCACAGCATCCTGCAAATGCGTGCGGCCGATTTTCACCACGCTATCAAACTCGCGCGCCTTGGCCGCAATCGCATCGCGCACGCTGCGAAGCGCCGGAATCAGAGCGTTCTTTACCCGGTCGGCCGCCGCGATGTGCATCGCCGCCGGAAAGGTATCGTTCGATGACTGCGACATATTCACGTGGTCGTTTGGATGAATCGGCTTTTTTGATCCCATCTCCCCGCCGGCAATTTCAATCGCGCGGTTGGAGATGACCTCGTTCACGTT
>JASIKQ010000373.1 GCA_030049565.1 Candidatus Sulfotelmatobacter sp. | reverse complement strand
TGCCGCACTTCGAAGAGATCGACGTCGAATACGATCCGGGTACCACGGTCAACGTCACCATGCACGACGGCTCGCACCTGCAATTGCGCAAGCTGGAAGAAGATTACGACCCGACCGACCGCATTCGCGCCATGACGCGCTTGGCCGAGGCGCACGATAAAGGCGAGGTGCTTACGGGATTGTTTTACGTGAACACGAAAGCGCCAACCTTCCTCGAATTGCTGAACGTGGTTGATGAGCCGTTGGCGACGCTGCCGGAGTCGGTCACGCGGCCGGGCAAGGAAGCGCTGGAAGCGGCCATGGAAGAGCTGCGATAGTTTGACGAAACTCCGTTGCGGTGGCGCCTCAATTGACAGACTGGGCCCGGCGTTCTAGGGTGGAGCATGCCGGTCGCTCTGGACTGCCCGAATGTCACCCAGAACTGAATACTTCCTCAAGGTGTTCGTGATCGCATTCGTCGTTTTCTTTGCCTTGCTCCATTTCGGCGGCGGAGGTTTTTCTAGATACCACCCTGGAGCCATAGTCGAGGATTGGCCAACAGGTAGGGCGGCTCTATTTGCGCTGCTGTTCGCTTTTTGTTTAGCATTCACTAGGGCAAAGAAAAAATTTGATTAGGCGCGTCGCGCGTTCCGCTCGTGGCGACGCCCACATGAACAATGGTTCCCAATCATTCGCTCGAACCACCTACCCGGGCCGACGCTCCCGGCTGCATCCCCAACCCTGCTCCGTAATATGCCGCCAGCGCGTGGCGCTCATCATCGGTGAGCAAGCTCGAAATAGTGCGCATTGGCTCGTTGATGTCGTTGGCGCGGGTGCGTGCGGCGAAGGCTTCGAGCTGATCCAATACGTAATCAGCGTTCTGCGTCATGAGCGACGGAGCTCCTGGCCGGTACGCTTCCGGGCCGTGACACGCCTGGCAGGGAGGAATGCCGCGCTCGCCGTCTCCGAAGGTAATCAGCCGCCACGCCATCGTCTTTTGCGTCGGGTCGGGTGCGGCCTGGGGAAAAACCCGATTATCTTCGGGATCATAAAAAATGGGCAGCTTCGAGTAGTAAGCCACCACATCGGCCACGTCTTTGGACGAGAGCTGCCGTGCAATCGCATTCATGGGACGCGAGACGCGCTTCCCGGAACGAAAATCCTGCAACTGTTTCCAGATCGCAAGCCTGTCCATGCTGGCAAGATTTGGCGTGTTCGCCTTCTGCGCGAAGCCTTCGTCCCCGTGGCAATGGGCGCAGTGGCGCGCCAGCAGCAAGCCCCGAAACGCGTCGCCGCTGGAAGCCTCCGCGATCGTCCCCGGCGTCCATTCCACGTAGGAGGGTATTTGATCAGGGGGCTTGTCTCCGGCTTGCACGAACAAGGCCGTCACGGCGATTGCCGCTAGAGTAAGAACAAAAATTCGTGCGGCGGATAATGTTGCCCTCGAAGCGTATTTCATCTTACTGAGCGGCACAATTCCCCCTTTCTCCCGCATGCAATACCGGGAACTGATCCTGAGGTACGACTTTCACTTCGGATCGCATGGCATAGTGACCGGCGCCGCAGAATTCGCGGCAGGCGGTTTTGTAGTCTCCCGCATTTGAAAATTGCAATTCTGCTCGACTGATTGCGCCTGGAGAAACCTCTACCTTGTAGTCCGTTCCCATGAAGGCCAGCGAGTGAACTGCGTCGGCGCTGGTGATGCGCAGGTGAACAGGGCTGCCGGCGGGAACGAGAATGCAGTGCGGGACGAATAAATATTGCTGCGCGATCATGCGCACGGTAACAGAACCGTCAGCGTTCTGCTCGGTGCCCAGATTGTTCTCAACGAACTCTCCGGCCAGATGAAGCGCCAGAGGATCAACGTGGCTTGACCCTCTCAGCATGCGCAGAATTGGCTCGTCAATCTGATAAAAGCGAGTGGCTGGAATCAATAGCAGAATTAGAATGGTGAGCAGGAATGTCCGCAGTTTTCGCCACTTCACCGCACACCCCGATCTGGCGTTCCCGTTTCGATCCGCGTTAAGTAGATGCTTCCAGTTTTTTCAGCACAGCGCTGCAGCGCTCGCATACGGTGGGGTAGGTTTTGTCCTCGGCAACATGGATTGAATAGTTCCAACAACGTTCGCACTTCAGACCGTCAGCTTTTTTAACCTCAACATGTACGCCCCAGGTCCCGTTGCCCGAGCCTTGACTCAGGCTCACCGCCGAAACGATAAAAACATAGCGCAGTTGATCCTCATAGCGATTGAGAACGGAGTACACGGGATCGGCCGCTATAAGCTCAACCTGCGCTTCCAGCCCGGTGCCGATGAGCTTGTTGTTGCGGGCTTCTTCGAGAGCTTTCAGGACTTCGTCGCGAACCGACCGCAGGATCTGCCAATCATTATCATTGGATTGGCGTTCACCGCTTGCATCGCCGCCGAGGATATCGCCAGTGGTGGGGAAATGAGCCAGGTGAACGCTCTCGCGGCGTGCCTGACTCTTGGGTAAATGCTGCCAGACTTCCTCGCAGGTAAAGCTCATGATCGGCGCCAGCAGTCGGGCAAGCGCTTCCCCGATGCGGCAGATCGCCGTCTGGGCCGCGCGGCGTCCGAGCGACTTGGGTGCAGAGGTGTAGAGCCGGTCCTTGAGCACGTCAAAATAAAACGCACTCAGATCGACAATGCAGAAATGATTTACGCGATGATAAATCTTGTGAAACGCAAATTCCTCATACCAATTGCGTACGTCAGAGGCGAA
>JASIKQ010000372.1 GCA_030049565.1 Candidatus Sulfotelmatobacter sp. | reverse complement strand
TACGCGTTAGTCCCCAGTCGCTGGCGATACATGCAATAACGGGACATCACACGGGGTAGCAGCAACATCCGCAAACGCGTACTCGGGAATGATCTGCTTCATGCGCGTGCGTATATCGTCCTGTGCATCCCTCGCCATCAATGTGTGTAGCGCGTTCAGGTGCCAGATCAGCCTATCCCAATCGATGGTCGAACTCTTGGCCCGAATGATGCTACCGAGGGCGGTTACACGTTGCTCTTCGTGTTCATAGAACAGCTCTTCGTGGAGTTTTTCCCCTGGCCGTAGTCCGGTGAATGTAATCTCCACTTCTTTTTCCTGAATGCCGGAGAGTTTGATCAGCGTGCGCGCCATTTCAACGATCGGGACCGGCTTGCCCATGTCCAGCACGAGAAGGTCTCTATTTTCTCCGATAGCAAAAGCCTGCAACACGAGAGCTACGGCCTCGGGAATCGTCATGAAGTAGCGCGTAATCTCAGGATCCGTCACTGTGATGCGGCGACTGGTTAAGATCTGTTGTTGGAACAATGGCACCACACTGCCTTGCGATCCCAGCACATTTCCGAATCTCACGGTGACGCAGCGCAGATTTAGACTGGGTCGCGCTGCCAGGATTAGCTCTCCCAAACGCTTGGTGCATCCCATAAAACTTGTCGGATTCACGGCCTTGTCGCTGGAAATCAACACAAAGCTGCTGCAGTTGCATTTGTCCGCTGCATCCAGCATGGAGATAAGGCCGAAGACGTTGTTGCGAACGGCTTCCGAGACATTGCTCTCCATCAACGGCACATGCTTGTAAGCCGCGGCATGAAATACAGTATTAACGCCTGATCGCGACAGGATGGATTCAATGCGGTCGGAATCGCTGATATCTGCAACGCAGAATTCAATTCTGCAACTCGTGACAATTGTTTTCAGCCGGTTCTGCAACTCGAAAAGAGCGGTTTCATCCTGGTCGAGACAAATCAGCACATTTGGCTTGTATTGCAGAATCTGCTGCGTGAGTTCGGAGCCGATTGACCCAGCAGCACCAGTCACCAAAACCGCGGTACCGTCAATCTTTCGACGCACCGGCTCGAGGTCCATTCGAACTGGATCACGTCCTAATAGGTCTTCGACTCTGACTTCGCGCAACTGGGGAAGACTGGACCGACCTGAGGCCATCTCCCACAAGCTGGGTACGGTCCGATATTTCAGGCGGGCGGCGTAGCAGATTCTCACGATTCGCTGCTTTTGGGCAGCGGTAGCCGAAGGGATCGCGATAAGAACTTCAAAAGTCCGATGCTTGATGCTGAGTTCGGGGAGTTGGTCAATCGTCCCCAAAACTGGGATGCCGTGAATTCTGCAGTGGATTTTGGCTTTATCGTCGTCTACGCAGCCGACAACTGTCCAGGCGGAACTCCGCTGTTTCAGTTCGCGTATTAGCAATTCAGCTGCAAACCCCGCACCGACGATAAAAAGCCTTTGCGATTGGCGGCGATCAGGACCTGGTGCTTCTGCCTTTCTCCCACCTTGCAATGCAGCGCGATAAGCCACTCGAACGCCCGACAACAGGGGCGCGGCAAGAAAAAGGTCCAAACAGTAAACCGAGAGTGGAAATGCTTTGATGCCGAAAAGAATTCGGACTGTGAAAAAGAAGGCGCTTGAGCTTAGAAGTAGGGCTTTCGAGATCTCCACAGCATCATGAACGCTCGTGTATCTCCAATACCCGTGCAGCAGCCCGAATCTGCCCATCGCCGCTAAGCGATATAGGATCAAAATCGGAATCACGCTCAATAAGGCCTGCCAATTTCGCAAATGGAATTCAAAGCGGAGGGCCCAGGCGGTTACCGCAGCAGCAGAAACGAGAAATGCATGGAGCGCCAGAATCAAAAAGCTACGAATTTTCAAGGACGTCAACATATGATTTCCACGATGCGCGGTTGGAGTTTGAACCAAACCCAACGAAGAAAATTAAAGTGACTTCAGTTAATGCTGTGGGTACTCTCTAAGCGGTAGCTTGTTGCATCACCTCAGTTACGACAGTCGCCATTACCCTCATGTCGAATTCCGATAACGTTGGATGAACAAGGAACATCAAGCTGGTTTCACCCAGCTGTGCCGCCACCATGAGGCGACGATCCGGCTTCCACGCCGCGGGAAAAGCATTCTCGAGGTAAATCTCACTGCAGCTTCCTGAGAAGCAAGGCACTCCTCGATCGCCGATTGCGGTCATAATGCGATTTCGGTTCCACCCTGGCCTAAGCCGCTCCGGCCGCACAAACGCATAGTACTTGTAATACGCGTGATACACGTCCTCTGGGGGCAACGGCACTCGCAGGCCTGCGAGTTCTGAGAATGCCTGCGTCAAAATAGCTGCATTGGCGCGCCGGATTCTGACCCATTCGGCCACTTTCTTGAGAGCTATACGGCCGATAGCCGACTGCACCTCAGTCATCCGCAGGTTGGTACCGAATGAATCGTGTAGCCATCGAAACCCCGGAGCATGGTTGCCATTCGAGACACTTTTGTAATTCTTTCCATGATCCTTAAAGCTCCAAGCTCGATCCCACACCTGTGGGTCATTCGTGCAGAGCATTCCTCCCTCGCCGGCTGTGGTCATTATCTTGTCCTGGCAGAAGGAAAAAGCAGCGGCATGACCCATCGATCCGACCTGGCGTCCCTTGTATCGCGCGCCCTGCGCCTGTGCGCAGTCTTCGATCACGCTCAAACCGTACTCGGAGGCAAGATTAAGTAGGTCGTCCATCTCGCATGGCCATCCAGCGAGGTGGACCGCGATGATTGCCTTCGTTCGCGAGTTAATGGCTTTGCGAATGGTATCCGCGGTGATGTTTTGGCTGTCGCGATCTACGTCCACGCATACGGGGCGAGCTCCTCGCATCGCCGCACAACTCGCTGACGCGATAAACGTCCGCGATGCCGTGATCACTTCATCGCCACGTCCAATCCCGAGCGCGGTTAGTGCCAATTCCAAAGCCGCGGTCCCATTGGCAACACAGATTGCGTGCTTCGCGCCTACAGACTCAGCAAATTCGCACTCGAATTGCCGGCCTTCCGCCCCAGTCCAGTAATTCACCTTGCCTGAGTGCAGCACGGCCAACGCCGATTCGACCTCCTCCGGTCCAAAGTGTGGCCAGGGTGCAAACTGCAACCTGCCTTGTGTTAACCGATCCGGCGCGAACCGGGCTGCTGTCGTCATGATACGGATCTTCGATCCTGATTTTTCGAATTGATGTGAGAAGAATCGTCGGTGTGGCGCGCAGATTAGATCTGGAACTGCTCTTGCGGAATCTTGTGAACCGCCTTCACCAACTCGATCGGCCGCGCAGGCACACCTACCACGGTGATATCTTGCGGAACATCGCGTGTAACAACAGCGCCGGCACCTACTACCGCACACGATCCAATGCGAAGGTATTGCAGGACCTGTGCGCCAGTCCCAATGAGCACTTTGCTGCCGATGCTCACCCCGCCGGAGATGTTGGCTCCGGGATTCACTACCGACCCGGCCCCGATACTTGCTTCGTGTCCCAATGTGCATCCGAAGTTGCACATGGCAAATGCTTCGAGAGTGATGTTGACCGTTGCCGTGACCCCAGCCCCAACATAGGAGCCTTCTCCGAGGTGAGCAGAATCAGAGTCAATAATTGCAGTCGGATGCACAAGAACAGGCCAGTTTTTCTCCGGCAGTATTTTCTTCACCCGCGCGGCTAGTTCTAAGCGCGGTCCTGGTGTGCCAATTCCGATTGCCAGAGCGTCCACGCTACTGCGGTGTTTTTCGAGCCAGCTGAAGTCTCCCAAAATTTGCGCGCTGCTGTCGGTTGCGCGAATTTGCGAAAGATCGCTGATCACGTACCCGAGGAACTCATACACACTTTCCGTCCGATTGATCCAGGCAATGGCCGACCTTAGTTCTCGAGCCTGTCCGCCCGCGCCGATAATCACGATCCGCCGGAGTTGCATAAGCGATGGAATCGCTAAGGTTTCGGTGTGCCGCCGAAAAATTCCGGCATGGTGGCGTGCCCAGGTTGCGAAATGCCGCCGCGTTGCGCCACCTGTAACAGTGTTTTTGCCAAGATACGGAGGTCGAGCCAGAAGCTCTGGTGATTGACATACCAGAGGTCAAGCTCGAATTTCTGCTGCCATGTGAGGACATTTCTACCGTTCACCTGCGCCAAGCCGGTGATACCTGGCCGCACGTCATGGCGCTGCCTCTGCTCCGGCGTGTAGCGCTCCAAATACTGCATCAGAAGCGGACGTGGTCCCACAAAACTCATCTCCCCGCGAAGCACGTTGATCAATTGCGGCAACTCATCCAGGCTGGCGCACCGCAGCAATCGACCCAACCGGGTCAGTCGCTCGTTATCCGCCAGCAGATTGCCATTGGCATCGCGCTTCTCAACCATGGTGCGAAACTTGAGGCAAGTAAACGGACGTTGCTTGTAACCCGGCCGCACTTGGCGAAACAAGACTGGTGATCCCAGAAAGATCCTCACCAGCAGCGCTATCCCCGCAATCAACGGAGACAGCATCACCAGCGCCACCACAGATGCGAACAGATCCATGATTCTCTTACTTAAATTCATGCGGAGTATTGATTTTCCGCTGGTACCGTCGGCTCGCAGATGTATGGAAGCGAATCGAGGTAGGCCTTGGGATCAAATTCTTCTGGTCGCGGGTCCCCGTAGAGAATGTGACGATAGATCCCGTGAATCTCGGCTGCACATCGGCGCTGGTTGAACATTACGGAGACCAAGGCCTTGCCCCTGTTCGCAAGCCGCCTGTAGAGCTCGTTATTATCCATTATCCTCATAATGGCGTACGCCAACGCGTCTGGACGCCGAATCGGAACCACCTCACCCGTTACACCGGGGTGCACAACCTCCGGCAATCCGCCGATTCTACCAGCGATGGTGGGAACTCCACAGAGCAACGGTTCAACAACGCCGCCGCAATTTTCCGAAGTTGGCACATGAACGGCGCAGTCGAAGTCTGGCCAACTCTGCGCTACCTGCCTCGGATCGAACTTTCCTGGCATTATGATGGTTCCATGACCCTTCCGTTGCGCTAGTTCCCGGAGTCTGTATTCGTATACCGGGTGGTTGCCAAAAGTCCCTCCAATCAGCACTCCCCACACGTTCGGTCGCCTTTGCTGGACAAGGCTGATCGCTTCGATCACATCCTCATGCGACTTCAATCCGATTTTCTGCCCGAGGTATCTTTTGGGTGGATAAATTAAGTTAATGTTGCCCACGATGAAGGCATCGAGCGGAATCTTGAGTCGCCTCCGGAGATAGCCGGTGTTTGGGTAACAGAACAACCTCGTGTCCATCCCGTAATAGCTACGGAAGAGCCTAGTACGGCTAATGCCCGCCACCTCGTATCCTCGTGCAATACATTGACTGCTGGCGATCCAGAAATCGTTTTCCCCTGCCAGTGCGAGTTCCATACTTCGAGTGTGCCAGTGCTCGAGGTGCAACGGCCCAGGAACCTGGAAAATTCTTGGAATTGGGTGATGCCGTCCCAGCGCTAAACGCAGCATTAATGTCGTGCTCACAAAGTGACTATGGATCAGATGAGGGTTGATCTGACTGACCAGCCTACGTGTCGCGCGGATTCGCGGCAGCAATCGTTCCGGATTCCGACCCGGCATGCCGCAATCGATCAAATGGATTCTTGCGCCAGCCTGTTGCCACTCGGCAACTGCAGCCCCCGCTCGCTCCGGGAGGGCGACATGCACCTCGACGCCGCCTCGGACAAGCTCTGCCGCCTGCCGCGCCGCCCATGATGCTCCTTCCGACGTTTTACTAACTTGGAGAACTCTCATGCGATCGCCGCGGCCGCAACTGGTCCCCTCTCTACCCATTGTTCCGTAACCCTGCGCAAAAATTTGTAGAACTCACGTCTGCGCCTTTCCAGCACTTCGGGCCGGTATTCCTCAGCGCGCTCCAGGTTACGGGCCGACATTTCCGTGAGGCGCTCGGGACTACTCAGCACTTCTTCCACCTTTGCTGCCAGTCCCTCCACATGGTTCGGCACGACCAGATCGTCGTCATCCAGCAGCTCCGGAATGCCACCCACTCTGGTACCGATGCAAGGCAGAGCGCGTGCCATTGCCTCAATCATTGCCCGCGGCAGTCCTTCCGTCCGGGAAGGCATCACGAAAAGTGTGCTCTGATCCATCTGCTCGCGGACCGCGCGGCCAGAGGGCAGCTCGCCCAGAAATTTCACCTGACCGGCAACCCCGCAGGTTGCTGCTAGACTTTCCAGCTCCGGCCGGTGCTTTCCGTCTCCTACCATAATCACTTCCACAACGGTGCTCGACCGAAGGCGCGCGACAGCCCGTAACAGCACATCCGGTCCCTTGTACATCTGCGCGAGCGACCCGACAAATAGGATTCTGGAACTGCGGCAATCTTGAAACTGCCGCGACTTCTTCGCGAAATCGTCTTCCTTCCACGTAAGGCTTGAGTAGCTCGTGGTAAAGACTTTGGGCAAGCCGGTAAAGTCAAGATGCGCCACGTCGGAGACGCCGACCGAGAGCGCCGGGCATGGATACTTATGTTGCAGAGTTCTCTGGGTCACGTACGCCACTCCAGCCGCTTGCGCACACTGCTCTCGCAAATTCCGGCGCATCAGCCGCCTGAGCACTGGCCGCAATGGATGTCGCACCGCTCCCGGACCTAGCGCCTCGTAAGGATCGCCCACTACCTCCAACCCGTAGGGTCGCCCTTTGATCTGCCGCAGCAGCTCGGTGGCAATTGGAGATGCCACGCGGCAGATAACTGCGTCTTGCTTATTCATTGCTCCACAAACCGATCTGGCGACCTGGCGCTTTCGCAAGGCGAACTGGAGTGGGCCCAGGTAGTAAGGTACCGGCCAGAATTCAACGCCCGGCCCGGTAACCTTCTTGTATTTGTCGTCTATCAGCGGATCGCGCTGCGCTCGCGCTACAACCCTGACCGAATCAAACTCCGACAGGTATCTCTGCCAGAACGAGTAATCATTCCCTATCCTGGACCAGACAGAGCCGTCAGCAGCGATGCTGAAGCGATGTTCAGAAGTAATGATTAAGCGCATGGTCTGGTCAAAAAGTTTCGATCAACTTCGGAGGTTGGCACCGCTTAAGAATGGTTCGCGACCGGCGTCCAAGTTCTGCTGTCCGGGTTCACATGGTACACATGGTCGTGGGTCGTGAACGTCGATCCAGGGGCGACATGGCACCTAGGCAGAAGCGGGGGGATTATTCGAGGCGATTCGACGAAGCCCTGCACGAACGGCAATTGCACATCGTTGTCGCAATCGACGAAACTCCGCAACGAAGTGATAGATGCGCCCGTGACAGCAAACTTGTTTCCCGCAGCGGACAGCTCGCTGCCCCTTGCTGCAGCGAAGTAGATGCCTCGCACGATTCGGCTCGTAGATTGATTGTCGGTGATAGTGTTGTTGTTCACGCGAACGCCTTTTAGTGGAGCCGTGCTCGCTATCAGAATACCGTTGCGATAACCTGCACCGGCGCCGCTATTGGCCGATGAGCCCGGATTGATGATGACGTTGCCGGATATATCGAAATCGCTGCCGTTGGCGGTTACCCGGATGGCATTCAGAGTAGCGTTCTCGATCGTGTTGCCGATAACTTTGAGCGATGTGATCGAGTTTCCATTCGTCGAGTCCCAGTAGCCAATGCCTACCCCGCTCGGGTCGTAAGGTGCTGATCCGCCTGTTTCCAAGTCGTATTCGATGGTGTTGCGCTGGATTGTGATGATTGCGAGCGGCAGGTTAGACTCGGCGTTTACCCACACCCCGCTGGGATTCCCTACGTTCTGCCCTCCTGTGACCGGATTTCTGGTCCAGGCGGCTTGAGTGAGACGAATTACATTCGATTCAATAGTAACGCCATGCAATCCGTAGCCAGTGGTGTGGGAGTGGTAGCAGTTCGACCAGAGCTGAATGCCGTAATAGGCGCCCTTGATGCTGTTGTCGGTTACAGAGACGTTACTCGACTCAGTCGCAGCTACGCCAGTTATGTTCATGCCGATCCAATAACCATCGATCGTGTTTGCAACAACGGTCTGGCTGCCGCCGTGCGTCTCGATAGCAGTGACCGAGCCGACAGCATTGACGCAACCCCTGAAAATGTTGTGCCGGGTTTGCGAGTGCTCTGCCGCGACGTACACAGTTGAGTGATCGTGATATACCGATCCGCCACAATTGAGGGAGAATGCGCTGTCCGTAATGTTTGTGAACTCGCTACCGGAGTAGATCGTGTTGACATTGGCGAGGTCTTTGAGTTCTACGCGCTCCACGGTTAGCTGACTGCTTCCGGCCCCAGTCGCAATGACGAATCGCGGCGTCGCGTTAAGTCCCTTTGGGGTCAACGGGTTTGCTGTGGTGTTCTGGTCAATGGTGAGATCAGCAAAACCTACATTGATGGAGGTGCTTTTGTTCGTGCCGAAGATGGCCTCGTAGTCTCCGGCGTTATCCTTGACCCGGATAGTAGTAGACCCTCGACCCTTCCCCAAAATGTGGACGTTATTTGCCAGGTTCACATGGGTCACGATGCAGGTTGCGGCTGGCAAAATGATGTTCCCGCCGCCGGCCGAACCCGCTTTCGCAATCAAGCTGTTGAATGCCCGGGTGTCATCCGTGAAGCCATCGCACTTCACGCCGTTGTCTCGCACCTCGTACATAACGGCATGCTGAGTCTCCGAGCTTCCAGCAAACGGACCCGACGCAATTGCAGCTGAACCTCCGGCAACACTGTTTGAGGCGATCGCTAATTCCAGGAAAAGAAACAGGTGAAGCGCTTGCGTGATGAAAATCAGCATCTGATAGCACCTCTCAGGCCCATGCCGAGGGCCGAAGATTTGTGAAGGGGACGCATGTTCTCTGATGGAGCTTCTTCAGCACCAAGGCAACAGCCCCAGTTAGAAGTAGTCCTATGGTGAAGTACGTGGTTTCCCAATAAACATTTCGAAAATCAATTCGGTTTGCGTTAACGGCTTCTGACAGTAGAACCGCAGAAAGCAGGATTCCCCACTCGCCGCGACGTCGAAACGATCTGATAGCAAGAAAATACAAAGTCCAAAAAGCAAATATCAGGGCAACCCCGAGGACCCCAAAATTGACGAACGCTTCGGCCACGGGATTGTATCCCCATCCTGAAATCGTCCCACTGCCCTGGTGCATTTCCTCGTCGAACTGGCGCGTCAGCAGTTCTGGCTTTTGGCCCGGATACATGAACTTTGGCAACACCGTCAAGAACGATTCGTAGTAGGAGGACCCAAGGAGTCTTTCAGAGTGTCCGGAAGACGCGACGAGCAGCGAAAGATAGGGACCGGCAAATTCACTATGTTCAGGCGTGAGCCAGTCGTTTGACATTTCCTCATTGAGTTCTGCGACGGCTTGGGCCACGGAAGTCTCGCCGGCGGCGATGGCACTTATGAAGCTACGAGCGTTTCCGAAAACCGCAAAAAAACAATACGCCGCGACGATTAACAGCCAGCTGCGCATCCGCAACCGTAAAGCCTGTGGCCTGACCACCGCCATAACCCCGGCCACTGTTAATGCAGATTGGAGGACAAGTCGACGATCCCCTTGAGCGAGAACAAGAATGCACCACAGCGCTGTCAGAGCGTAAAATGCAATGCGCTGGTACTTTTTATCGGAGATCTGAGAGCTGTAACACAGACAAGCTATGCTGGGAACGATGAACGCGAGGTAGGGGTAACTCAACGAGCCGGAATCTCCGGCTAAGCCAAATCGCTCGCCGCGTGTCATGGTTAGCGCAGCCAGATACCCACCATACTGTTGGAATTGTAAGTAGTAGAGCACGATTCCCGTCAGATACGAGCAAATTCCCGCCCAGAACCATGCCGCAGACGCGCTTGCGTCCGGTCGTACGAAATAAGCGCACTCGGAGCTACTACCGGTTAGTTCCCACACAAAGATAGTTAGTAGAACGGCAGTCGCCGCGATTATGCAAAGTATGCCAGCTGCGGCGTAGGTCTCGTATCCGAAACTCGTTGGATACAACATTACCGAGGTCCCGCTTACGAGAGAGAGTCGCAGCAACAGGAGACCATCATAAAGTAGGAATCCCAAACAGAAGAGGCCTAACGGATCTAAGCCATATTTCCTGAACTGCCACACACTAGTGAATCCGGAAATGAGGATCGTGAGAAGAGCTAATGAGACGGGTGAGTTCTGAGCGCTCACGATCTGAAGCACAAGAACAATCAAGACGCAGGCGGCGGCGAAACCGGCTAGCAACAGATTCCATTCCCGGCCTTTTGTTCGTGAAGAGCTAGAGTGAAATTGAATCGGCATAAATCGCAACAAGATCACGCGCTGAATTCGAGATTGAGCGAGATGCGAGCGCAGCGCGAAGTGATTCTGGGAAGCTTGCCCCTGCGGTGGCAATAAGATCCAACAATCGAATCGCCCACTGCGCCGGAGAGTCGCTTAAAGCCATCTGGTGGACGAACCCCGGCAAAACTTCCGCCTCTTTCGATATCCTGTCGGATACAAGGCACCTTAGCCCGGCGGCCTGTGCCTCGACTAGCGTAATCGGCAATCCTTCGTAGAGTGATGGAAACAGCAACAAGTCCATGGCTCCTTTCATCAGAACGGGAACGTCTGCCCGCGATCCTGCGAAGACGAAATGATCCTGGAGCGAGCACTCTTTCACCTTTTGCTCTATTGCCAGTCGAAGTGCGCCTTCACCGACAAGCAAGAAAATCGCCGATTGGTGTCGTGCGATGACTTCTCGGGCAATCTCCACCAGGAACGCATGGTTCTTTTGCCCTGAGAAACGTCCAACATGGCCGATGACAAAAGCGTCCTCAGGTATGTTCAGCGAGGATCGAACCTGCATCTTGTCGACCTCAATCTCAAAGCGTGAAAGGTCGATCCCCAGATGCTGCAACTGCAGGTGATCCGAATCTTGCCAGTGCCCACCGAAAAGATCCTGGCCAGCCTCGCTGCTGACCGCAAGGCCATTCGTACATGCCGTACGAATCAACTCTCGCATAGCTCTTAAATATGTTTGACGCGACAATCCCGCTGTAGCCTCGGCAAATCTAGTGTCGTTGTGGCTATGCGCGATCCGCACGGGTACGCCACACATTGCTGCCAGCATGAGCACGTATCCGCTGTAATGATGCACGTGGCTGTGGACGACATCGTAGGGGCCGTACTCCCGCAACACTCGGCGAAAGTTGCGCGCGTACGTAGCGGGGCTAGAAGGCCTGAGGCACGGGATGATTCGCGAACCGAGCCCTCGTACCTCTTCGTCATAAGCTCCCGGTTCCGTGGTGTGAACCAGAAAATCCATCTGATATTTCTGGCGGTCAATATGGCGCAGCACCTGTACCAGCCAGGTCTCTGCTCCACCCCGGTCGAGCTTGCCCAAAACGTGAAGAATGCGCATCAGACAACCCTTTTTAACGTCGAGCCCAACACAACTTGGCTCGCCGCCACCCGGATGAGGGAGGCGATCATGAGCGCATAACCCGCGCCTAGAAGACCGAATCTTGGTATCAGTGCCAGTGTGAGCGCAGCCGAGACAATTACGCTCGCCGCCATGATGGGCACTTGCGGACGGAAGCTGCGTACCGCTGTCATGCCGAATCCTAGGAACGTGCCCACGGCCATAATGGCCGCGTCGATAACCATGACTATGAGTAGATCCTGATGCGAGGCATACTCGGGCCGGTACACAATTGTGAGGATTTGTCGCCCTGCTACCAGTGCCAAGAACGCGGCAA
>JASIKQ010000371.1 GCA_030049565.1 Candidatus Sulfotelmatobacter sp. | reverse complement strand
CGAACAGATGCTGCAGCAGTCATTCGACCGGCAAAAAGGTGAGGCATACAAAATGAATGAAAATGCCACCCAGTATGCCATTCTTCGCCGCGACGTAGAATCCAGCCGCGATCTCTACGAAGGTTTGCTCAAGAAGTTAAAAGAAGCCGGCATCCTCGCAGGATTGAAATCCAACAACATTAATACGGTCGACCAGGCGAGTCAGCCTGTGGAACCGGTCGATCCTAATATCCCACTGAACACGGCGTTGGGACTCATGGGTGGATTGCTGGGCGGTGTGGCCTTGGCGTTCATCGTGGAGAATGTCGATAATTCCATTCGCACTCCCGGGGATATTGAGACTTACTGCTCGCTTCCTTCACTCGGTGTACTTCCCCGCGTGACCTTCAATGGGAAAAAACTCTCTCGTACGGAACAGCTGCTCACGCTTCCTCTATCGACGAAGCAACGCAATTCTGGAAGCGCGGAGGCGTTCCGTGCGTTGCGCACGTCGTTGCTACTCTCCTCGCCAGGATCACCGCCGCAGGTCATTCTCGTCACCAGCGCCATGATGGAGGAAGGCAAGAGCTTCACCGCGCTGAATCTGGCTGTCGTTCTCGCGCAAACCGCGAACAAAGTTCTTCTGGTTGATTCTGATATGCGCCGTCCTTCGGTCCATCGGTACCTGGGTATACCGATGAGTAATGGCCTGAGCGCTTGTTTAGCTGGAACCCAATCCGCGAGCGAAGCGGCGCGAGCTGTCGAGCAGATTCCCGGGTTGCACGTGGTTACCGCCGGACATATGCCTCCTTATCCGTCGGAAATGCTCGCTTCCGACGCCATGCCTGAGCTCCTGCGGCAGTGGCGTGAAGAGTTCCGTTACATCGTAATTGACACGCCGCCGGTTCTCGCCGTCACCGATGCCGCGGTCTGTGCCCGGATCGCCGATGTGGTGGTCCTGATTGCGCGCTCCGAGCAGACCCGGCGCCAGTCCTTGCTGCGTACGCGGGACATTCTGCGGAAAGTCCGCGCCAACATCGCCGGCGTGGTCGTCAATGACATCAACTTCAATTCCGTGGAGTATTGCGAATACTACGGACACTACGGATCAAAATATTCCTACTACTACCACGATAATGCGAACGGAAACGGAAACGGCAACGGCAATGCAAAAGGTGATGGTCACGGTCACCACAACGGAAACGGACATTCCGCTTAGGCGCATACCATGAAACCCTACTTGTATATTTTCTTCATATTTGCAGTTTTGGCCGGATCGGCCGTGGCTCAACAACATCCTCTCTCGTCAGCTGCTACTACGTTATCACCCGTTGCAATTGGTGGCACCGGGTTTGGCAGCGGAGCCGCCGGGCCAATCGGCAATGGCGATCTGTTGGAAATGTCTGTGTTCGACACTCCCGAGTTCAGCGGCAAGCTCCGCGTCGACAATACCGGAGAAATCGTGCTGCCGCTCGTGGGCAAATTGCACGTAGCAGGCATGAAGCCGGAAGCGGCCGCCGCGCTCATTCGCCAGAAATTCATTGAAGGCAACTACCTCAAGGATCCGCAGGTTACTCTCTTCATCGCTGAATATGCGACCCAGAATGTCTCTGTGGTGGGAGAAGTGAAGAACCCCGGTGTTTATCCCGCTTTCGGGACGCATCATCTTCTGGATTATCTTTCCGCGGCACAGGGATTCACGCCCCTTGCAGGCACGCATATCACCATCACGCACGCAGCGAATCCCGACGCGCCAGAGCAGGTAAAGGTGACGGCCGGAGCTACGCCCAAGCCAGAGAACAATCCGGAAGTCTTTCCCGGTGATACTGTGTACGTGGAACGCACGGGAGTCATTTTTGTGGTGGGCGAGGTCACGCGGCCTGGCGGTTTCCCCATGGATCACGACGGACAGATGTCGATACTTCAGGCGATCGCTCTGGCACAGGGAACGACTCCAGTCTCTGCAACATCGTCCGCCAAACTGATCAGGACCACCGCATACGGGCGCCAGGAAATTCCGGTGAATCTGAATAAGATTCTGCACGCGAAGTCCACCGATTTGGCCATGCAGGACAATGACATCCTGTTTATTCCCAGCAGCGCTGCCAAAGGCGCGATCAGGACGATCGGACAGGCACTACCCACTGCCGCCGCCGCCACCATCTATCGCGTCCCGTAGCGCACAACGCGATTCCAGTGCCTCCCATGTCCGCTACCAATCTAGTATTAGGGCCTCAGAACGTTCAGGCCGAGCCGATCTCTGCTCCGCCTCTGCGGGTGTCCTTCAGTTGGACGCTGGCGGGAAACATCATTTATGCGGGAACTCAATTTGGTGTGCTCTCTGCCCTCGCCAAGCTGGGTAATCCCGCGGTCGTCGGGCAATACGCTCTAGCCCTGGCCATCACGGCGCCGGTATTTATGTTCACCAATCTGCAGCTTCGCGGAGTACAGGCCACGGATGCACGCCACGAATACCAGTTTTCCGACTACTTCACGCTGCGCTGCCTCTCGACGCTAACGGGCATTCTCACGATTGGCGTCATCGTCGCGCTGTCCCATTATGATCGGACTACCAAGCTGGTGATTCTGCTCATCACATTAGCCAAAGCCATCGAGAGCTTCAGCGACGTGATCGCCGGTCACCTGCAAAAAATCGAGCGGCTGGACCAGGCGGCGCGTGCTCTTATGATTCGTGGGATTGCATCAGTCACGATTTTTGCGACGCTGTTCTGGCTCACGCGCAGTCTGGTGGTCGCAGTGGTGGGGCAAACCGTGGCATGGCTGACCACAATTGTGCTCTATGACTTTCGCGTAGCATCGCGGCTGCTGGGCCCGGCGCGGCTTTTTTTTCGCTTCTTTCCGGTGACGCTGAAGAACCTTGTCGAGGTGAGCTGGCCGCTGGGGCTCGTGATGACCCTGCTTTCGTTAAACACGAATGTTCCACGCTACATTCTGGAAAGCAGACTCGGCGTAGCGGAGCTTGGCATCTTCGCTTCCCTCGCCTACATGCTCACAGCGATGAACCTGATCGTGCTGGCGCTTGGACAGTCGGTGAGTGCGCGGCTTTCACGGTTTTTCGCCGAAGGTAACACACGTGGCTTTAGCTTGTTAATGC
>JASIKQ010000370.1 GCA_030049565.1 Candidatus Sulfotelmatobacter sp. | reverse complement strand
CATTAAAAAAGTCTTTTGGCGATCACTACATCTATGCGGGGTTGGGCACAACATTAACAGCGACACAGGTAGGAAATCACAGGTAGAAAACTGCGTCGGAATTTTGCTCAGGATCCTAAGTGATTGAAAACGATGGTAGGCCCGAATGGATTCGAACCATCGACCTCTTCCGTGTCAACCTACCAGCGTTCGGAAAGACAACAACTTCGATCGTATCGAGCGTACTCTCGACACCCGTCACACCGTTATCACAGGTAAGAATCGCAGGTAGGACTCGCAGGTTGCGTCAGCGCTTCGCGTCCGTCAGGGTTTGGCAGTAGCAAGAATCACCCCGTCGGCGTCTCGGAGAAGCACATCGATGCATTCGAACCCGGCGTTTCTCAGAGCTTGGACCCACCCCGACACCGGCATGCCCTCGTCCAAATGCGAATGTTGCGAGCCCAACAGCTTCGTATGATCGTAACCAAGAATCTCGTTCGCGCGTGTCCAGAAGCGCTCCCAGTTTCCCCGGCTGTAACGGGCCGGCTGCCGTGATTTCCATTCGGCGAATCCACCGGCAAACATCTTCTCCGTGCAAGCAGGCTCGGCGAACAAAAATACCGCCCTGGAACGAAGCATGCCGAAGACGTCTTTGAATAGGTCTGCGACTCGGTGCGCATCGAACCAATGGAGTGCGTTTGCCGTCGCGACCACGTCATAGTCATGTCGTAAGCCGTTGTGCCAGTCAGCGTCCCAGAGATCGCGCACAAAATCCTGCGCGGAGATGCCCTCGCGCCGATTCACCCCGATGCAGATCGAGATGAGAAACACGTCGCGATCGACGCAATCGATTTGAGAATGCGGATAGCGAGCCCGAATCGATCGACCGACATCGCCCGGACCGCAGCACAGGTCCAGAACCCGAAGCCGTGCGTCTACGGGAAAGGGTAGAGCGGCGGCCATCAAGTCGAGATCGCGACGCTTGGCGGCACCTTGCTCCGTCTGCCACAACTCCAACAACTCGTCGAGATACCCATTGCTGAGCTTCTTCTCGATCTGACTCCGCGTGAGTGCCATCGGGAAACGCCTTTCCTTACTTGCTCTCTTCACCCCGCTCGATACGAGCACCCTCTCCGCAATCGTTATACACGTTGCACCGGTAGAGATCACAGGTAGAAACGAGGCTGAAGAAGAATAGGTCCGGGAGGACTCGAACCATCGACCTCTTGCGCTGTTGACCTACCACCGTGACGAAAATGACCAATTCCACAACTACTTTGCTTTCGGCGCTTCGACCAAACGCTCGGCGAGCGCAAGCCATTGTCCGTTGCGGTGGATGTAGGTCACGGTATAGCGATAGACAACGCTGTAAGGATTGCCCTTTTCGGTCCCGCGCACCGTGTCGGTTCCGACGACGACCGCCGCGTCGTGGTCGATGATGACATTCTGGTCGGTCAGGGTTTGAGATTCCGTCGGATCGGCATAACCTGTGACAATGAGCTTGATGAAGGATTCTTTGTCCAATGGCGTATCAGCATTGAAGCTGGCAAGGAACTTGTCATCGAGTATGCGGCGAAGAGTGGCCGCGTCGTGATGGATCTCGGCGTTCACCCACGTCTGCTCGAGGTCGAGGACCTTTTGTCTCTCGCCGCCGTCCGTTTGACACCAAGCACACCTAGCGAAGATCAGCACCACTACCATCGACAACAGAAAATGCCGGTGTTTCATGTTTGCCCCCACGTATTTCCGGGCATTGTCACAGTGCAGGCGAGGCAGTGTCAACAAGGGAAAGCGCCTGTGGTTGCAGAAAGCCACAACACAGGTAGGAAATCACAGGTAGAAACTGCGCGGGGAATTTTGGGGACGACCCTAAGTGATTGAAAATGATGGTAGGCCCGAATGGATTCGAACCATCGACCTCTTCCGTGTCAAGGAAGCGCTCTAACCAGACTGAGCTACGGGCCTACAAGCGAACCGCTGTGGCCTCAATTCTAAAGGGCGGCGGGTGATTCCGGCAACGTTTGGACTTTCGCCCCAGCATGCGAAATCACGAACAGCGCGCGGCTCGGGAATTTTGGGCCTCTCTGTAACCGATGAAGAATCGGCTCACGATCGCGCTCAGGCCTCGTTGGCCTGCTCTTTTTGCGCTGCCAGCTGTTTGATCTCGTTCCTGATTTCTTTTCTGCGTTTTCTGTGCGCCGAAAGATCGTCTGTCATTGCGTTCTTCAGCAGCGCAAGTTCCTGCAACAGCGCCAACATGCGATCGGATTCTTCACTCATATAGAAGGTCTTCGCTCCTTCCGCTTGCGCGTTCAACCCTGCAATGAGATGCCGCAAATCAGTGCTGAGTTGATTACGGCAGGCAATCGGCCGGCATAGGGAGCCGCAGCCAGGCCTGGGGCACCGCCATAGGTTGCAAAATTGCGCCCGCGGCGGCGACAATCTCCACATGCCGAAACGTCCGGAACAGAAAACCATAACCCGCAATCCTTTTTTGCCGGGATGCATCGTTGTAGTCACACTGGGCAATCCGCGCGACAAAT
>JASIKQ010000369.1 GCA_030049565.1 Candidatus Sulfotelmatobacter sp. | reverse complement strand
TTGTTCAGCGCCACCACGATGTAGGGCACGCCGACCTGGCGAGCCAGCAGCACGTGTTCTCTGGTCTGCGGCATGGGGCCATCGGTCGCGGCCACCACCAGGATCGCGCCATCCATCTGCGCCGCGCCCGTGATCATGTTCTTGATGTAGTCGGCGTGGCCCGGGCAATCCACGTGCGCGTAGTGCCGGTTCGCCGTTTCGTACTCGACGTGCGCCGTCGCGATGGTGATGCCGCGCGCCTTCTCTTCTGGCGCGTTATCAATGCTGTCAAATGACCGGAACACAACCTTGGGATTGTGCTTCTGCAACACTTTTGTAATGGCCGCGGTCAGCGTGGTCTTGCCATGGTCGATGTGACCGATGGTGCCCACATTGCAGTGCGGCTTAGTTCTGTCAAATTTCTCTTTTGCCATTGCTTTCGTACCTCAGGGGCTAAAGCCCCGAATAATTTCAACAGTTCGCCAATGTGCTCACACGTGCGGATTGCTGGGGTCAAATCTGTAAAACTTCTTCCCGTCGCGTTCCGCAACTGTTGCCAGTCCAGCGTTGACAGCCAACTCGAAGAAGGGAGCGACTGCACACGGTCGACTGCCGTGGAGCAAAACTTCCATGTCCTCACGCGTGTATACGCACTTTTTCCGATTGATATCCTGAAACAAACTTCGAAGGTGATCTGCCGTGAGGGACTTGTTATCGAAATCTATCTGCCTATCGAGATTCCGATTTGTCCGCACTGTCAGACCTTGGGCCTTCGCGACTTCAAAAACGCGATCGACCCATTCCATTTGTTCAATTCGTGTACTCGTCGAGGTGGTCATTTCGCCGTTCCCTGTACCTTGGCGATGATTTCCTCCGCCACCGAGCGCGGAGCTTCCTCATAGCGCGCAAAATGCATCGAGTATTCGGCGCGGCCCTGCGTTGAAGAGCGCATGTGCGTCGCGTAGCCAAACATTTCGGCTAGCGGCACAATCGCCTTGATCACCTGCGAGCCGGCGCGGTGCTCCATGCCTTCGATGCGTCCACGGCGCGAACTCAAATCGCCCATGATCACGCCCGCAAAATCTTCCGGCGTGACCACTTCGACGGCCATCACCGGCTCCAGCAGCACCGGCGAAGCCTTGCGCGCAGCTTCTTTGAACGCCATCGAGCCGGCGATCTTGAACGCCATTTCGTTCGAGTCAACGTCGTGATAGCTTCCGTCGTATAGCGTCGCCTTCACATCGACCATGGGATAGCCCGCGAGAATGCCGCCTTCCATGGCTTCCTGAATGCCCTGATTGATCGGCTTGATGTATTCCTTCGGCACCGAGCCGCCCACAATCTCGTCCACAAACTCGTAGCCCGCGCCCGGCGTCTGCGGATCGACCCGAATCTTCGCGTGGCCATATTGGCCGCGGCCGCCGGTCTGGCGAATGTATTTGCCCTCAGCCTCGGAGTGCTTGCGAATGGTCTCGCGATACGCCACCTGCGGCTTGCCGACATTGGCCTCAACTTTGTACTCGCGCATCATGCGGTCGACGATGATCTCGAGGTGCAGCTCGCCCATGCCGCTGATAATGGTTTGTCCGCTATCAGGATCGGTGTGAACTTTAAAGGTGGGATCTTCCTGCGCCAGCTTGCCCAGCGCCATACCCATTTTTTCTTGATCTGCTTTGGTCTTCGGCTCGACCGCGACCGAGATTACCGGAACTGCGAACTCAATCGACTCCAGTGCAATTGGATGCTTCTCGTCGCAAATAGTGTCGCCCGTACCTACGTTTTTCAGTCCGACGGCCGCACAAATATCCCCGGCGAGAATCTCGCTGATCTCTTCGCGCTTGTTAGCATGCATCTTCAGCAGTCGTCCGATGCGTTCGGTCCTGCCGGTACGAACGTTGAGCACCGTGTCGCCAGTTTTCAGCTGACCGGAGTACACACGGATGAAGGTCAACTGGCCGACAAAAGGATCAGCCATGATTTTGAACGCCAGCGCCGCAAAGGGCTCGCTATCGTCGGCCTTGCGAAAAATCTTCTGGCCGTTGTCTGGATTAATCCCGTGGGTTTCGGGCACATCGAGCGGCGAAGGCAGATACTCGACGACGGCATCCAGCAGCGGCTGCACGCCTTTATTTTTGAACGCGGTTCCGACCACTACCGGGAACACCTTCAGAGCGATGGTGGAGCGGCGCAGCGAGGCGCGCAGCTCATCGGGCGTAATCTCTTCGCCTTCCAAAAATTTGTGCAAAATCTCGTCGTCGTTCTCGGCAACGGTCTCGACCAGCTGCGCGTGGAACGCTTCCGCTTTCTTTTTCAGATTGGCAGGAATTTCTTCGATCTCGTACTCGGCGCCCATGATGTCGTCTTTCCACACGATCGCTTTCATGCCGATCAGATCGACGACGCCGATGAACTTGTCTTCTTGTCCGATAGGAATTTGTATTGCCACGGGCTTGGCGCTGAGGCGCTTGCGAATGGTATCGACGGCGTGCTCAAAATCGGCGCCCATCTTATCGATCTTATTAATGAAGCAAATGCGCGGCACGCCGTACTTGTCGGCCTGACGCCACACTTTTTCCGACTGCGGCTGCACACCATGCACCGCGTCGAACACTGCGACTGCGCCGTCGAGCACGCGCAGCGAGCGCTCAACCTCGGCCGTGAAATCGACGTGGCCCGGCGTATCAATAATGTTTATGCGAATGTCGCGCCAGGTGCAGGTAGTGGCGGCGGACGTAATCGTGATGCCGCGCTCTTGTTCCTGCTCCATCCAGTCCATAGTCGCCGTGCCCTCGTGGACCTCTCCGAGGCGGTGCGTGCGTCCTGTATAAAACAGGATGCGCTCCGTCGTAGTAGTCTTACCGGCATCGATGTGGGCCATGATGCCGATGTTCCTGCAACGCTCTAATGGGACTGTTCTGGGCACGACTCTCTTCTACCTTCCGGGCTCCCAACGCAATCTGATTGAGTAATGGTGTAATTTGGCAATTGAGAAACCGAAAACCAAGCTCATCACTCTCTCCATCACACAATTACTCAATTTCCCAATTACTCAATGTCTTCACCACCGATAATGCGCGAACGCCTTGTTGGCCTCCGCCATACGGTGTACATCTTCTTTCTTCTTGATGGCCGCGCCTTTTCCATTCGCGGCGTCGAGCAACTCGTTGCTCAACTTGTCGACCATGCCCCGCTCGGCGCGGCCGCGGGCATAGGTCAAAATCCAGCGGATCGCGAGCGATGTGCGCCGGTCTGCATTCACTTCCACCGGAACCTGATAGTTCGCTCCGCCGACGCGACGGGTCTTCACTTCGAGCAGCGGCTTCGTGTTCTCAACAGCTTTCTTGAACAGCACCATCGCCTCAGCGCCGCCTTTTTCCTGAACCTTGGTCAGGGCGTCATAGAAGATCCGCTCCGACGTGCTGCGCTTGCCTTGCCACATCATCGAGTTGATGAATTTCGTCACCAAATCCGAGCCGTATACGGCGTCGGGTGGCACGGTCCGTTTGACAGTATGTCCTTTACGAGGCATAAAACTCCAATTTCAGAGTTTCAGGGTTTCAATGTTTCAAAGTTCGTGCGACTCGAAGCCACATTGAAACTTTGAAACTTTGCAACCTTGAAACCTGCTTTTCTA
>JASIKQ010000368.1 GCA_030049565.1 Candidatus Sulfotelmatobacter sp. | reverse complement strand
CACCTCAAGCTGGAACTGCCGCTTCGAATTGGGATCGTCGGCGCTGGCGATCACTATCGGCTCGCTTAATGGCAATAGCGTGCTGCCACCCATCTTGATCTGGCGAATAATGGGGTGCAGATCATGTGGATCGTGCTCCGACATCGCAAAATTGCTGATTTCGGCCCTCACCACGAGTTGTGCCTGCCCGCGCGACTCTCTGACCTGCGAGAAGATGTTAGTCCCGAGATCGATATATTGAAATTCGCCATCTTTCGTCTGGACAGGAACACGCGTGCCGATTTTGATATCGTTTCCGTCAGATGTCGCCAGGTCGGTTGAATACTGGCGCGAGTTGATCTTTTTGCCATCTTCCAGTTCATTGAGAGAAAAATCGAGATGGTAAGCCTGCAACGGGGGTTTGTCGTTTTGCACGGCGGGATGCTCCTCGGCGGAGGGAACTGGCTTGGCAGGCCCTGAATCCTGAGCCGCGCCCGCATAAACAAAGAGTAGTGTCACCGATAGAGTCAATCGCAACCAAACCAATTTGGCTTTCGACATTGTTTTTCTCCTGTTGAACTTTCACGTCACTGTTTCAAAAATTATTGGAGCCGGAGTCAGGCTGCAGATCGACGCCGAACTCCAGCCGATCGCGCCGCAAGTCCTCCTCGTTGAAGCGGGCAATCAGGACGGCTTGCTCCTCAAACTGCACGACATAATCGGCCAGCATCTTTTCCTGCTCGCCTAAGGGCTCCGGCGATGGGAACTGCTGTAGATGCGGCGTACTGCTCGCGATAATCACCTTATTCCGCGGCCGCTTCCTGGGTGTCGCCGGCAGAAACGCCAGACGCCTCGGGGCAAGCTGAGGCTCGCCGGCCCGCAGGACTGCATGGGTCGTTCTTCTGTCGTCCTGCGTTGCACGAGTTGGTCCGCTTGCCATGTGTTGCCTGTGCGTGCCTAAGAAAAAAGACAACCCTACTACTAACGCCAGCATTGCCGCCGTCCCTGCCGCAATCCACCGCCACCAAACGTGTTCTGCGGGTTGCCGCTGTTGCGAGCGGAGGTTCGCGAGAATACGTTGTTCCAGTCCTATGCGGGGCTCAACCGCGGCGTACTTCGCCAGCGCCTCATCAAGCCGGCGATCAAGGGAGTCGTGCTCGACCTTATCCGTCATATTCGTGGCTCCTGTTTTCGCCCTAATCGTTCCCCAAGCCTGTGGCGCAGAATCTGGCGGGCCCGAAATATCCGCGAGCGCACCGCTGCTTCACTGATGTCCAGCGTTAGCGCCACTTCCCGCGGCGACATTTCTTCGATCGCCGAAAGCACCAGAGGTTGCCGCAGTTTCTCCGGCAACGCCGCGATGAAACGTTCGACCAATGCGCTAATCTGCGAAGCTTGCATCGCCTCGTGTGCGGAAGACTTGGTAGAAGCAATCTCCGGCAGCTGTTTCTCGGGATCCTCGAGCGTAATCTCCTGCTTGCGGCTCGCCTTCCGGCTGCGCTCCACAGCCACTCGCCATGCGATGCGCGCCAGCCAACCTTTATGGTCCTCGAGTGCGGCCAGCCTGCGGCTGTAGCGCAGCACACGAAGGAACGTTTCCTGGGTTGCATCTTCGGCATCGTTATGGCTTCGGAGAACGGCGTACGCGATTCGGTAGACCAGCCGCGAGTGCCGGCGAACCAGATCTTCAATCACCGCCTCTACGCTGCGGTCTGGACTGCCCTCGGCCGTCGCTACGCCCCTCAGGATCGCCTCTCCCGCCAGCACTCGTTTTCCCCTCATGCATGAAGAGCGTTCGGGCAGGGATTTCGTTCAGGAAATTTTTTAGGGCAGTTTGCGGTTGGTATTGGTTCCCAATTCATAGCCCCACCAGCACCGGCTCCATTTCCAGCCGCACGCCCCAGATTTCGTGTACGCGCTGCTGGATCTGATCTTTTAGCGCGAGCACTTCGGTAGCCGTGGCGTTGCCGCGATTTACGAGCGCCAGCGCATGCCTGGTCGAAATACCGGCGCGGCCGAATCCGTAACCTCTAGCGAAACCCGAGCCCTCGACCAGCCAGGCTGCCGAAACTTTCTTGCCCGCTTCGAGCGCGGGATAGCTGGGCAGAGTAAGTCCGCGGGCGGCGGCGCGGCGCTTGAGATCGTCATGCTGTTCTTCGGAAAGAACGGGATTCTTGAAAAACGATCCCGCGCTCTGGCAATCGGGGTCGCCGGGAACGATCAACATGCCTTTGAGAGCGCGGATGTGGCGCACGGCTTCGCGCGTTTCCGCGAGGTTAGGCGGTTCCCGTCCCTCAAAATGCCGCTTGAGGTCGGCATAAACCATGCGGGGAGCGCCGTCGGGGGTGAGCGCGTAAGTGACGCGAAGGGCGATGAAGCGGCCGCGCTCGGTGGTATTGAAGATGCTCGAGCGGTAGCCGAATTCGCAAGCTTCACGGCAGAGCTCGCGCACCTGATTGTCCTTAAGGTCGAGAACCTGAACCGAGGTGATGGTTTCAGAAACTTCCTGCCCGTAAGCGCCGACATTTTGTACGGGCGTACCTCCCACGCTGCCCGGAATGCCGCTGAGGCACTCGATTCCGGCATAACGGTTCATCACCGTGCGGGAGACGAATTTGTCCCATGATTCTCCCGCGCCCACATCGAAGAGCACGCGGCCGTCTTCGTTGTGCCCGGGGCGCTGGTCGATGCCAGGAATCGAAATTTTAAGGACGAGGCCCGGCCACCCGGCATCGGCGATCAGCAAATTGCTGCCACCGCCGAGAACAAACAAAGAAAGGTCGCGCGAGCGAGCGAAGGCAACGGCTTCCTGGGCCTCGCCGGTGCTTTTGGCTTCGACGAAGTGGCGGGCCGGGCCTCCGATTTTGAGCGTGGTAAGCGGGGCGAGGGGAATGTTTTCGAGGAGGAGCATGAATCAATTTTCACTATACACATCGGCATGAGTTAAGAAGCAGGCACAGGGTGAGTCAGCGAAACTCATTGGCCGTGAACGCGGCTCTTCACTGAAACAGCCTGGCAGAATTCCAAGGGAAGTAAGTATCTTCTGAAGCGAGTATCTTCGGGTGCTAAACTGATTGGTCTGCATCTCTTGCCTTTTAAGGTACGCTCATGCCCGACATCGCACTTCAAGCCTCCGCTCTCGCGCCCCTGACCACCCTCAGCGACGACGAAATTCTCTTCCGCGATAACGTTCGCCAATTCGCCGACGACAAAATTCGCCCGCATGTGAAAGAAATGGACGAGAAAGGCGTCTTCGAAAAAGATATTATCCACGAATTTTTCCGGCTGGGGCTGATGGGCATCGAGATTCCCGAGCAGTTCGGGGGCAGCGGCGCCAAATTCTTTGAGGCCATTCTCGCAGTTGAGGAATTATCGCGGGTCGACGCATCGGCCGGCGTCATCGTTGACGTGCAAAACACGCTGGTCAACAACGCGCTGCTGCGCTGGGGAAATCCCGAGCAGAAGAAACGCTACCTGCCGAAAATGGCTAACGACACCTGCGGCGCCTACGCCTTGAGCGAGGCCGGCTCCGGCTCCGATGCCTTTGCGCTGCAAACCAAAGCTGAACTTAGAGGCGGCAACTACGTTCTCAACGGGCGCAAGCTGTGGATCACCAACAGCAAAGAAGCCGGGGTTTTCGTTCTCTTTGCCACGCTCGATCCCGGCGCGGGATACAAAGGAATCACGGCCTTCATCATTGAAAAGAACTTCCCCGGCTTCAGCGTTGGCAAAAAAGAAGACAAGCTCGGCATCCGCGCCTCTTCCACCTGCGAACTCATCCTCGAAGACTGCAGGGTCCCCAGGGAAAACGTCCTCGGCGAGCCGGGCAAAGGCTACAAAATCGCCATTGAAACCCTCAACGAAGGCCGCATTGGCATTGGCGCGCAGATGATCGGCATCGCTCGTGGCGCTTGGGAGTTCGCCAGCAAATATGCGCAGGAGCGCAAGCAGTTCGGCAAGCCCATCGCCGACTTCCAGGGGATTCAGTTCCAGATCGCGCAGATGGCGACCGAGATCGAAGCCGCACGACTGATGGTCTACAATGCAGCGCGCATGAAAGATGCTGACGTGAATTTCGTCAAAGAAGCCGCCATGACCAAGCTCTTTGCTTCGCAGGTCGCCGAGCGCGTGACCTCGCTGGCGATTGAAATCTACGGCGGCTACGGGTTCACCAAGGACTATCCCGTGGAAAAATATTGGCGCGACGCCAAGATCGGCAAGATCTACGAAGGCACATCGAACATGCAGTTGGCGACCATTGCCAAGCTGTTGCTCGGCGCAAGGTAGGCGTATCCCCGACGCGGACTGCATCTCTTCGAAACTAAAACTCCGGATCGCGATCTTCGATTGTCGCCGTAACGAGTTCGCTCAATTCTGCGACAACGGGGTCCGGCAGTGCATCGTGCGTCAGGCTCTCGCACAGGGCAACGAGATCAATGACACGCGCCAACCGGCGCCAGCCTTCACCCAGTCGGCCGCCAGCTTCCACGTATCCATTCGAAAAGTGTGGCTCAACTCTAGGACGCGAAAAAGTCTCATAGCGCAGAAAGTGGCCAACATCAACCAGTGGCGAGCCGGCAACAGCGAACTCCCAGTCAAGTACGGCAGCCACAGTCCACTTCTCGCCAACTTTCCGCACCAGTAGATTGCGCTTGCCAGGCGGGGAAAGCGGTTGCGACGATTTCCTGCAGCGCGCTTGCCGACAGGCTGCGCCGCGGCTCGCGCCGGAGCCAGCGCGCCTGATAGGGTGGGCCATGCATCATTTGTGCCCTGCTATGGCAAATTCTTTTATACAGGTCCCCTTGCTCAATATGTGCATCCAATTGCACTTGATAGCGGGGAGTCTTATGCTTCAAGGCACATCAACTTACTTTAGAATCAACGCCTTCTGGGCCAGCCCTCTAATGGCTGAGAAGCTGCACTCTACTCCTGTACTTGCTGCGAAAGCAAGGCCGGGGTGCGATTTGACAATCTCCTACGGATGTACAGCGGTGATGCCGGCGGAAGCAAAAAAGAAGAAAAAGCACAGCCTTTTGCCGGTGTTGACGTTCCTGTTCGTGCTGTCTTACGGTCTGATGACCGTACTCATTGTTGAGCAAGGATCGGCCATTCAATCGCAGCACAATCTGATTCAGGTTCTCATGCGCGACAGCACCGAACTATGGGCCGCCAAGGGAAAAGCCCTTGGCGATCAGTTCGCCGCGCACGCGCAGCCGCCGACAGGCAAGGAGTCGGCGCCGCAGGCACAGTCTCCGTCAAAGGCCTCGCCAAGGCAGGTTCCGCTAACCAA
>JASIKQ010000367.1 GCA_030049565.1 Candidatus Sulfotelmatobacter sp. | reverse complement strand
TGCACCTGCTTGTTGTACTCGTCCACTTTCGAGGAGTAATTCATCGAGCAGAATTTCGGGCCGCACATGGAGCAGAAGGCCGCCTCTTTGTAGTAGTCGTCGGGCAAGGTTTCGTCGTGCATGGAGCGCGCGGTTTCGGGGTCAAGGGAGAGAGCGAACTGTTTTTCCCAGTCGAATTTATAGCGGGCGTAGCTGAGGGCGTCGTCGCGGTCGCGGGCGCCGGGGCGTCCGCGGGCGATGTCGGCGGCGTGGGCGGAAATTTTGTAGGCGATGATGCCGTCTTTCACATCTTTTTCGTTGGGCAGGCCGAGGTGCTCTTTGGGCGTGACGTAGCACAGCATGGCCGCGCCGTACCATCCGATCATGGCCGCGCCGATCGCTGAAGTGATGTGGTCGTAGCCGGGGGCGATGTCGGTGACCAGCGGCCCGAGCGTGTAGAACGGCGCTTCGTAGCAGAGCTCGACTTCTTTGTCGACCTGCTCTTTGATCTTGTCCATGGAGACGTGGCCGGGGCCTTCGATCATGACCTGCACGTCCTGCTGCCATGCCATCTTGGTCAACTCGCCAAGAGTTTTGAGTTCAGCGAACTGGGCTTCGTCGCTGGCATCGGCGACGCAGCCGGGACGGAGGCCATCGCCGAGGGAAAAGCTGACGTCGTACTTCTTGAAAATCTTGCAGATGTCTTCGAAGCGGTCGTAGAGGAAGTTTTGTTTGTGATTGTAGGCCATCCATTGGGCGAGGATGGCGCCGCCACGGCTGACGATGCCGGTGATGCGCTTCGAGATCATCGGCAGATATTGAATGAGCACGCCTGCGTGGATGGTCATGTAATCGACGCCTTGCGCGGCCTGTTCTTCGATGACTTCGAGCATGATGTCGGCGTTCAGATCTTCGACGCGCTTCACGCGGGCAATCGCTTCGTAAATCGGCACGGTGCCGATGGGCACAGGTGAGTGGCGAAGAATGGCTTCGCGAATTTCGTGAATGTTGCCGCCGGTGGAGAGATCCATGACGGTGTCAGCTCCGTAGTGGACGGCGGTGTGGAGCTTTTTCAGTTCCTCGTTAATTTCCGACGTGACCGCCGAGTTGCCGATATTCGCATTGATCTTGCACAGCGAGGCGACGCCAATCGCCATCGGCTCAAGTTCGGGATGGTTAATGTTGGCGGGGATGATCATGCGTCCGCGGGCGACTTCGTCGCGGACCAGCTCGGGCGAGAGTTTTTCCTTGTGCGCGACGAACGCCATTTCGTCGGTGATTACGCCCTGGCGCGCGTAGTGCATCTGGGAGAAGTTGCTATCGGTGTTGGACTGCTTCCGCTTGGCGATCCATTCGGCGCGGGGTTTGTGGACGGTATATCCATTATTGCCGTTGCTGCCATTGGTCGGAGTCATATTCAGAACCCGCTTTTTCTGGGATTTCTACAATTCCAAATTATACTCGCGGCCCCGTTTCAACGTTGCCTTACCCTGTCTTTCGTGTGCTCTGTGTTTAAGTTTGTTTTCACCGCAAGGGAGCTTCGGTTCGAGTTGCTGCGTTGCTAAACACAAAGGGTACGGAGGAACACAGCGTAAAGCGTTTATTCATTGCGGCTGGCTTGATGCGCGTAAACGCGGCGATAACCGCCGCCAGATAATGTGCGCGAACCAGCCTATAAGGGCGTAAGTGGCGGCGTTGGCGAGAAGAGCCCAGTGCACGCGAATGGGATAAGAACTAAGAAACGCAATGGGGCAGGTCAGCCGGACGAGAAGTAGCATGGGGTCGGCCGATGTCAGGGCCGGGGGGGTAGCTACGAGGGCGTAGATCGCCCAGCCGGCGGCAATTAGAAAGCCTGCGCTCGCCCAGATAGCGACTCGATTCTTCACGGTTTGTCTCTCCTGTTCGTCCCTCTATTTTCATCTTGCTCCCGCGGTGGTCGCGATGGGATGGGAACGTCGGCAGCCGGCGGTTGGTTCCAGCCGTGCAGCCGCGGCCACCAGCGGCGGACGTTTCTTCGATACTCGTCATACACTGCTCCGAATTTTTTGTGGAGCGTGGGTTCTTCGTAGAACACGACGAACAGGTGTACCCCTAGCGCAACCGCGGCTACCGCGGCGATTAATTTTGGGTTGGGATGGCCGAAAATGATCCAGAGGCCGATCCAGCCGGCGGCGAAGCCGACGTACATGGGATTGCGCACGTAGCGGTAGAAGCCGACCACGACTAATCGCTGCGGAGGGGCGATAGGGGCAGGAGTTCCGTGGCCAGTGCGGCCAAAGTCCCAGACGCAGCGCAGGGCGACGGCGAAGCCCAGTACTGACGGAATCGCTGCCAGCCAGCGCCAGCATGCCGCGCCTGCGGTTTCGACCGTGAATCCCAGCCATCCGGGCAAGAGCCAGAACCAGAGGGCGAAAAATAATGCGCCGACTGTGAGTGAGGCGAGCGTGGTGGGCCACCTATAGCCGGTGCTGGTGAGCGGGGTTCGCGCAGACTGTACATTCTTCATAAGCTCTTCCACGCCGCTGGTCGAATAAATTGTAAGCTGACTTCTAGCGCAGACTCGCGATGAAATCCTTCATCTCGTGCAGCACCTCGTCCTGGTTCGAGAGAAAGACAAAATGGTTTGCTCCCCATAACTCAACCACGCAGGCACCTCCCGCGGCATAGCGGATCCTGTCTATCCGATGCCGGGCCATCCCTACGTAGGTGCCAAAAACAGCTTCAACGATGGTGCGATCTGGGGCATTGGTCAAATGATTTTCGGCTATCTGATCCTGGGGAAGTTCGGGATATCCAACAAATGCAAGGACTGGTACGCGAATTTGGGAGTAGTCATGCGCATAATTGCCCGCCATAATGGCCTCAGAAACTCTGTCTGGAGTCTTGTAGGCTCCTACGCTACCGTCTGGGTTCTTCGCAAACATATCGCGCCACGCCGATTCGGGGATTGCCACGCCCATCGTCTGCTTTCGCCATTCGCTATAGGCTGAGAACGACTTCTTGTCGAACGGAGAGGGGTCAGGGTGCTTTAGCAGGGCTTCGGGCATTTTGGTCCAGAGCGCGTCGTAATCTATGTAGTCATCGGCGCCATCGTTCAGGGCATCAAGATAAACAAGCCCTGCAACGCGGTCGTAATGATGGATACCCAGTTCCGACAACTCATTGCCAGCGATGGAGTGGCCCGCGACGATTGGGGCTACCAGCTTGAGCGCATCGAAAACCCGCAGATCATCTTCCGTCAGTCGGTCCTCTGTGTAACCCGATTCTGGCTGACTTGAGGCCCCGTACCCGCGCCGGGTGATTCCGTAAACATGACAGGAGTCCGTCAATTTCTCCGCGAAGCCGTCGAAAACATGCGCGGTGAATCCGAGTCCCGCCAGCAGCACAATTGGTCGCCCTGATCCGCCCCAATCGAGCACTTCCAACTGGACGCCATCGTCAACCGTGACCAGCTGTACTTTGTGTGGTGAAGCATCGTGCCACATCGGTGCTTGCTGAGCGCAAATCACTGGCGTGGCCAGCAGAGCCATGATCAGAAGGCGAACGTCCAGCCCGCGTCTCATAAATCCTCCTTCGCTCATTTTCCGTTTGGACTAGGTAGCCTTTGCTCCGCCG
>JASIKQ010000366.1 GCA_030049565.1 Candidatus Sulfotelmatobacter sp. | reverse complement strand
ACGTTCAGTTTTTCCAGTCCTGCATCGGCAAGGTGAAGGTGAGCATCGTTGAATCCGGGCATAACGAAATGACCGCCTGAATCGATCACCTGGGTCTGCGGACCTTCTAGTTTCAAGATTTCCACATTCTTTCCCACCGCCAGAATCCGGTCGCCGCGCACGGCAATGGCCTCTTCGCGCAAGATGGAACTGAACGGTGTAGTCGCGGGGACGCCGGTGTAAACCTTGGCATGAATAAAGATGATGTCAGCCTTGCCGGCGGCTGTGCGTACGGTCGCGGGAGCCTGTGTCTGCGATAACAAATGTCCAGCAAGTAGGACCACGATCAGGGTGACACCCGAGCGGAGAATCGCCCCGCGTTGTCGGGAAGTATTTCGTTCTTGGCTGGCGCAGCGCTCGAGCGCCGCGAATAGACTCTGCGTAGAGAGCGGAGCTTCAGCCCGCGAGGTCTGCTTCATTCACCGGTACCCGCCAGCGCAAGCAAGGCCAGCAGAATACGCTTCAAACCCAGCTCCCGGCCGTTGCCGTCAAACCACTCCTGCAAGGTGTGAGCGCCGCCACCGGTTCCTCCACCGCCAATGGCAATGGCTTCCAGACCCAACGACATCGGGATATTCGCGTCCGTCGATGCTCGCTGCACCTGGGCTGCATTATTGAGTTGCGCATCCACGGCTCGAATCACGTGCAGAATCCGCGCATTGGTTGCGAGTTCGCCCGCGGGACGGCTGCCAATCGGCACTACCTCGCAACTGACTCCCGGCCGCCTTTGCGCGGGCGATTTCATCTCCGCCGCCATGGTTTCGTCTTCCACCGCCCGATTCAGCGCCAGCCGCAGCGCTTGCTCCAGCCGCTCCATCTCCGCCATCGAAGTCGAACGAATGTCGACTTTCATGCTGGCCGACTCGGGAATTGAATTCACCGAGGTGCCGCCGCGAATCACTCCAATATTGAAAGTTGTTTTCGGCGCTGTCGGCACCGGTGTGGCCGTAAATAGGTCGATGGCCCGCGAAAGAATCACGATCGGATTGGGCGCACCAAAATCGCTCCACGAATGCCCGCCCGGGCCGCGCACAATCACCTCAAAGCGCCGGCTGCCCAAAGCCTCCGCTACAATCGTGTCCGCCCCCGCGCCATCCAGCACCACGCTATAAGCGATTGCATCCTTCCAGCGGGGCGTGGAAAAAATGTGTCTCATGCCGCGCAAATCGCCTTCACCCTCCTCCCCAACGCTGCCGATGAACACGAACGGAAGATCATGCCGGATCGGCACCGATTGAAGCACCGCGGCAATCGCGAGCATCGCCGTGATACCCGCTCCGTTGTCGGAAACTCCCGGACCATAGATGCGGCTGCCTTGCTGACGAATGTTGAGTGGAGTGTTGGCGGGGAAAACTGTGTCGATGTGAGCGCTAAGTGAGATGTGACGTTGAGCGACAGTGGACCGGTTGGGTTGTCTCGCACGTGATTCAAGTTCAGTGCCCGTGTTTGCGGGATGTACTCCGAACACGTTGCCCACGTCGTCGATGCGGACGTCTTTCAATCCGATGGCGCGGAAGCGCTCGGCCAGCCAGGCGGCGCGCGCCGATTCGCCAAACGGAGGCGCCGCTATACGCGCCAATTCCATCTGCCATTGCGTGAATACAGGTTCCTGCGTGCCGAACCACGCGAAAGCCGAGCGTAATTCCGCCAGGCTGGCCAGCTGCGCGATTTCCTGCTGGACGATAGGCGCAATTTCTGGCAGGCCGGCGCGTGGGGGAGCAGGACTCATGGGCCTATTGCGTCAGTTTACAACGCTGGGGAAGCTGAGGGATTAGCAAAAAGCGAGAACTTGGTTTGCTGAGTTGTCATACTGAGCGGAGTATCAGCTTCGCAAACGCGAAGCTGATACATGTCGAAGAATCCCTTGCACTCTAGCAGCACCCGGGGCCTTTAGAGGACTTCCCCTTCCGTGGAAGGGGGACTCTTACCGCACCTCACAATAATCCTCCTGGCTGCGAAGTTCTCGAACCCGTGCCTGCGCCATATCGGGCGATAAAATGTCATACGTGGCTGTACACGAGAAGCGGTGTCGGTACGAGAAACTATGCCAGACGGCTCATTATGTAACCCGCTCTTTGCTCCACCGCCGCCACCAGTTTCCTCGTCGCGGGCACTTCAATCCCGTGTCGCTGCGCACCGCGTAAAATTGGCCCCGCAATCGCATCCAATTCCGGAACATTATGCTTCTCCACATCTTTCTGCATCGAGCTGCGCATGTTACCCGGCATCCCGGCCACGCCGGACAATACTTTCTCAGCATCTACTCTCGCGCCTTCGGCCACGGCCACGGCACAAGCTTCACGAACGGAGGCCACTCCCAGACTGCGCCAGTGCGGATCTGAGAGAATCTCTCCGACGTTCTTGTCTGCCGCTGTCGTGGTCAATGCAAACGGGGCGAGAAAAACCAGCTTCCCCCACATCAGCGTTGCTTCGTCGTCAATGAAACGGCACGTGAGGCCGATCTGCTGCAGTGCCGCAACCGTCCCCTCCAGCAAACCGCGTCCTGCCGACAAAACGTTGAGCGCCGCGAGGGATGTGCGGTGAACAAAACGGCCGGGAGCGATGCGCTCAAATTCCCCTGCAATGTTCGCCGGAATCAGACGCTCCGTGCCGTATTTTGAGCGCAGCAACGCGATATGGTCGATCCCATTGAGCAGCGGAACGATGGCTCGGAACGCCTGTGGATTCGTGATCGCGCCTAGCGCGGCCTCCAATTGCGGAGCTTTCACGCAAAGCCACACCACGTCCACCGACGGCACCTCGGCAGCCACGGCCACATTCGCTTCAAACTTGCCGAGCGTGCTGTCGAGCGTGATCGTCTTCGGATATTGCGCGATCTTCTCGCGCCTGACGATCATGGTGACTGGCGCTCCCGCATGGGCAAGGCAGGTACCGATCATGCCGCCAACGCCGCCCGCGCCCAGAATCGCGTGTGTCAATTGTTTAAAATCTTTCTCGGGCATGGGCGTTCGATTCGTGCAGACTTAGTTATGCTTCACCGCGGCCGGCAAGCACTCGACCACTTCGGCATCGCTCAGGGTATGGTCGCTGGCTTTGGCGCGCTGATAAATGCGTTCGACCAACTCGTCGCTCGCAGGAATGCCGCGCCGTTCCAACCAGAACAGCACGTTTGACTTTCCGCTCATCGGGCCGATATCGATGATCTGCTCCAAACCGAATTCATGCGAGGGCACGCCGGAATAAACTGTGTTTGCAAGGATCACGTCATTCTTGTGGTAGGCCTTGATGATTGCAGCCGCATGTACGCCGGTTGCGGTGCGAAACGCATCGTCGCCCACCACCGGATAGTTCGCCGGAATCGGCACGCCTGTTGCCCGCGAAACCGCAACGCAATACTGCTTCAGCTTGGTGAGATCCTGCTTGTCCCAGGGAGCGATGCCCATCAACTTCAAGTTCACCAGCATTTGATCGATTTGCGTATTGCCCACGCGCTCGCCCAGACCGATGGCACATGCATGCACGCTGTTTGCCCCGCCAATTACAGCCGCCATCGAGTTGGCGATGGCCAGTCCACGGTCGCTGTGGCCATGCCAGTCAACGCGAATTTTTTCGCCCGACGGAATCACTACTTCCTGCATAACAAAACGAACCAGCGCCAGCGCTCCCATGGGCGTAGCGTGACCGGCGGTGTCACACACCACGATGGCCCGCGCGCCGCAATTGATCGCTGTCGTATACAACCGCTTTACGGTTTCGGGATCGCAGCGGCTCGTATCTTCCGTCACGTACATCACGTCCAGACCCAGTGAAACCGCGTACTTTACAGCCCTCTCGGTGGTGCGCAAAAGAAAATCGTCGCTCCAGCCCTCGGTGAAGCGGCGAATCGGGCTCGAGCCGATAAACGTTGCCGCCTCGATCGGCAGTCCGGTTTTTTGTACGATCTCGGCGATCGGGCGAATGTCGTTCTCGTGCGTCCGCGCGGCGCAGTTGGGTCTGACCTTCAGCTTGTTTGTGGCGATCTCGCGCGCCAGCGCAGTCACATGCTCGACGGCCCGCGAACCCGCTCCGGGCAATCCGAGATCGAGCGAGTTGATCCCTATCGCCTCCATCAGATGCAAAATATCGATTTTTTCGGCAATGGAAGGATCGCGCACCGAGGGTGACTGCAAACCATCGCGCAGGCTCTCATCGTTAAGCAGCACCGGACCTGGAGGCTTCAATCCCGGTGGATGGTTCTTGTTCCAGTCGTAGATGAGCTCGGAGGTGTTCATGGAAGGAAGCCTCTAGCTGCCAGCTTCTAGCGAAGCTCAAACGTTTTCACTCGCCCAATCCGCCTGGCTGGTAGCTAGCAGATAGAAGCTCTATTTCTCCTTCGGAGGGAGCGTCAGTCCAAAGACCGACTTCAATCCCTGTCCGGCAACGTTCACCTTCGCGTCCGCGGGATTCGGCAAGTACAGCGTCTGGCAATACTCGCAGCGGTAGACTTCCGCATCGGGACCCCAAACTTTTTCCACGTCGCCGCACTCCTGCTCGACGACATCGGTCGTGTAGAACCAGCGTTTCAGGTGCCCGCCGCAGGGTTTGCCTTTATCGTTTTTCTCGTTGCAGGCGCGCTGCCCCGGTTTTTTGATCTTTAGCTTATGATGAGGAAGCTGCGCAGGCGTTTGCTCGCCCACAGTGCCGATATCGCCGCTGATTTCGCCCATCGCCAAAGCACTTACCCTCTTC
>JASIKQ010000365.1 GCA_030049565.1 Candidatus Sulfotelmatobacter sp. | reverse complement strand
CGGCCTTCTCGGCCCCAACGGCAGCGGTAAGACGACTTTGTTCAGAATTCTCTCGACCTTAATGGTGCCGACCGCAGGAAGAGCTGTTATTCGCGGATACGATGTAGCCAAAGAACCGGCGCAAGTGCGACGCCAGATCGGCGTCGTATTTCAGGCGCAGAGTATCGACATCAAGCTCACCGCCTACGAAAACCTTTGGCACGAAGGCCATCTCTACGGGCTGCACGGCGCCGCGCTCAAGCAGCGAATTCAGCAAATTCTCTCCCGCATAGCGCTTGCCGATCGCGCCAACGATTTAGTCGAAAGCTTCTCGGGCGGCATGCAGCGGCGCGTCGAGCTGGCCAAGGGACTGCTGCACCGTCCCGGCGTTCTCCTTCTTGACGAACCCACCACCGGGCTCGATCCCGGCGCTCGCCGCGATCTCTGGCAATATCTGCAAATGCTGCGGGATGAAGAACACGTCTCCGTGCTGGTAACCACGCATCTAATGGAAGAGGCCGAACGCTGCGACCGGCTCGCGATTATGAACGAAGGCAATATTGTCGCGCTGGGCACACCGGCGGAATTGAAAAGCGAAATCGGTGGCGATGTCATTTTGCTCGAAGCCAGCCGCGACGCTGCCTTGCTCGCCGATCGCATCCGCGCCCGTTTTCATGTTGAAACTACCGTGCTCGAAAATCAGGTTCGCATCGAGCGCGAAGCCGCACACCGCTTCGTCACCGAAGTCGTCGAGGCCTTCCCGGGAGAGATTCAGGCGCTTTCGATCAGCAAGCCGGCACTGGAAGATGTTTTCATCCGCCGCACCGGGCACAAGTTCTGGAGTGAAAAGGCTGTTGAATAATAATCGCGCTTGAAGAAGAAACGTTGTCATTCCGAGCGCAGCGAGGAATCTCGGTTTTACTGACCATTAACGTCTGACACAGGAGATAATCAGCTTCGTATGATGCTCGCCATTTCTCTCGTTCTCGCGATCCTGCCCTTGCTGGGTGTGGCTTGGACTTTGATAAACGGCATGATCACAACTGTCGACGGCCTGTTCATGAACCTGATTTTGCTTATGCTCTCGGGAGTCTTCGCGCTCAACGTTTACTGGGAAGCCCGTGATTCGGGCCTCCTGCGCAAGAAAACCACCTCCGTCGCAGATAAGGCTTCTGCGGCGAAAGCAGCACCTGCCGCCGCCAAGACGACGACCCCGGCAGCAAAGGCGACGTAAAGTGGCCACTCAAACTGCTGCACTCGCCACACCGGCCGCGCCCGCCTCGGCGGGCGTGTTGTTGCCCGCCTTCACCCTCTGGTGGCGCGAGATCGTGCGCTTCTATCGGCAGAAGTCACGCGTGGTTGGCGTGCTCGCCTCGCCATTGGTTTTCTGGGTCGTGATCGGATCCGGCTTTGGCACGTCTTTCCGCTCCGGCGCCGGCCAGGGCCAGCAGCACTACATGGACTACTTCTACCCTGGCGCGCTCATCATGATCGTGCTGTTCACGTCCATTTTCACCATGATGTCGGTCATCGAAGACCGCAAAGAAGGATTTCTGCTCTCGGTGCTGGTCGCACCCGTACCGCGCTCCGCCATCGTGCTCGGCAAAGTTCTCGGCGGGACGACTCTCTCGGCGATTCAGGGAATGATTTTTCTCGTCTTCGCGCCATTTGCCGGCGTTCATCTCGAAGTTGTGCAAGTGTTGCTGGTCGCGGTGGTTGTGTTTCTGGTTTCCTTCGCGCTCACGGCGTTAGGTTTCGCGATTGCCTGGCCGATGGATTCGACGCAGGCTTTCCACGGCATCATCAATCTTTTTCTGATCCCGCTGTGGCTGTTATCCGGCGCTCTGTTCCCCATCACCGGCGCCTCGGGCTGGATTCGCGTCCTTATGTATATAAACCCTCTCACCTACGGAGTTGAAGCGCTGCGCGCATTGCTTTATCCCGGTATGGAGTCGCCATTCCCGCTGCCCTCAGCTATGGCGACACTGATCCTGTTTACGCTGGTGATGTTCGCCCTCGCGTTCTTGCTGGCAAATCGCCGCACCACGAGGCCCCCCGCATGATTCCCCAGCAATACGTGCACTTCCCTGCTCTAATCGCGGCGTTGAACGGCGCCGCGGCTGTACTTCTGCTGGCTGGCTTCTTTTTAATCACTCGGGGACGCATCGCCGCCCACCGCGCCTGCATGATTGCTGCCGTGGTTGCTTCGGGACTTTTTCTCGCCTGCTATTTATATTTTCATGCGCACGTAGGCGATATTCTCTTTCTTGGCCAGGGATTCTGGCGCAAAGTCTATTTCGCGGTTTTGATTCCGCACGTAATACTCGCGATCATAATCGTGCCTATGGTGATCATTACGCTGACCCGCGGCCTGCGCGCCCGTTATGATCGTCATCGCGCTATCGCCAAGTGGACCTGGCCGCTCTGGATGTATGTAAGCGTAACCGGCGTGCTGGTTTATTTCATGCTCTACCGCTGGTTCCCGCACAGCTAGATATGAATACTTTACGGAGACACAGAGACGCGGAGAAAACAATTTAAAGATTTCATACGTGCCGGGTCGTGCCCTGAGCGAAGTCGAAGGGTGCCTCCGTGGCAAGAAAATCTTATGTCGACGCTGCGCCTGAAAATTGACATCTCCGGAACCGTAGGCGATGCAGCCTGGCTCCAGATCAATCAATTCGATCAAATCCAGAGCGCTGACTTCGGTCCGCAATTCGGCAGCGGCGGCCGCTGCAATCACGCGCCGAACGCTCCACACGGCAACGGCGAATGGAGCGGCGCGGAGATCAAGCTACAGACACCTCTCTTGGCGCAATATGCGATGTCCCATTATCTCGAGCAGGAGCGCGTGCTGGACGCGGATGTCGTAGACTAAATGCAGATCCTGTTTTAGAAACCAGAATTTTTCTCCGTGTCTGTATGACTCCGTGGTGAAAACGCCCTTGGCAACCTTCGCAACTCCGCCTTCGGAGGCAGACAATCGTAAGCCCGGCATGTCCCGCAACCAGAAGCTTCTGTTTTTCCTCACCGCCTGGCTCATCTGCCTGATGCCCTTTCTCTTCTGGTGGAACACCTGGTTCGGCCGCAAACTATCCGACCAGCAATTAACCGAATACTTGCACGACACCAAAAAGCCGCGCCACATCCAGCAGGCGCTGGTACAGGTGGGCGAGCGCATTACGCATGGCGATGCGAGCGCGACGCGATGGTATCCCGATCTCGTGCGCCTCGCCACCGATCCAGTCGAAGAAGTTCGCAATACTGACGCGTGGGTGATGGGCCAGGACACGTCCGGCGCAGGCTTTCACCAGGCGCTTCTGAAAATGCTCGCCGACCCCTCGCAGATGGTTCGCGGCAATGCCGCGCTCTCGCTGGTGCGCTTCGGCGATGCCAGCGGTCACTCACAGATTCTGGCGCTGCTACAGCCGGCGCACATTACATCTCCACAACTCGGCCGCATCGTCGATTCCGACCGTCCCGGCACATCCATCCATCAGGGCGGATTGATCGCAAAGCTGGAAGATCAAAAAGGAAGTGTCGAAGAAATCCGTTCGCCCATTCCCGGCCGCATTCGATCCGTGATGGGAACCGGCGCAAATGTCGCGGCTGGCGCCGAAATCGCTGTCATCGACCCTGCCAACGACCAGGTCTGGGAAGCCCTGCGGGCCCTCTACCTCATCGGCCAGCCGGATGACATCGCCGCCATCCGCCCCTACGAACGCGACCTGCCCGATATTTCCAATGACGTCCGCCACCAGGCGCTTGAGACCGAGCAAGCTATCCGCAAACGCTCGGGCTCTTAGATGTGAAACAGCTTTTTCGTGATGATTTACGCAAACAGGCGTGGGTGTTGAAAAAGTGCGTCCACAGAATGTTTCTTCGCCTGCGAGTGTCCCCGCTGCCGAGTTTTTCTCCTCGTACTTCGGCTAAGCGATGGCTGGCGCACCCAGTGTTGTCGGCTGGCTCAGG
>JASIKQ010000364.1 GCA_030049565.1 Candidatus Sulfotelmatobacter sp. | reverse complement strand
AGGTCAGCGACATCTACGAGAAAAGCGGCGACACGCACTACGCCATCACACCTTGCCTCGGTCACAGCCACGACGACCTTCATGAGCATACGGGCAAAGACGCGGAGCGCCATTCCGAGATCATCCTGCACGCGGACGGCGGCATCGGTTACGCGTGCTTCAGCAAGGACTTAACCATCCGCGAGGTGCTGGAAAAGCTGGAGAGGCTCAAGGGCGAGAAATATCCGCACCGGATTTTCGAGCGGGAGCCTTACGATGCTTCTCTGATCGAAGGGTTCGCAGAGGAAGCCGATGCCGAACTTGTTCAACACAACGTGAGTGGTGAGTTGGCATTCGCAAGCCCAGAGGAAGCAACGGCGGCGGGAGAGGAATACAACAACAAAGGACGGCTCTGCCGGGTATGCCGCGAGGGCACGGTCATTGGTGCGTTGGACTCGAAGTGTTCGACTTGCAGGGTGGACGAGGAGTTTGCGGTCGAAAGCGGCAAGTTTGAGATGGTAAAAGCGAACGACCATGGCGTTGTACGCCAGATCGTGGGCGTCGATGCCTCCACCGTGAAGCCCAAGCCCATCGAGTGGCTATGGCGCGACAAGATTCCGGCAAATGCCATCACGTGGCTGTACGGAGCGCAGGGATCGGCGAAGTCCGCCATAACCTGCGAGCTTGCCGCCATCGTGTCCACGGGACGGGACTTCCCTGACGCGGCGAAGAACGAAATGGGACCTCGGCGCGTCCTCATGTACAACGCAGAGGACGACATCGAGCGTACCGTTTTGCCCCGCCTTATGGCGATGGATGCGAACCTCAAGAATATCGTCCTGTTTGACGAAAGCAGCTTTAGAGAATACGAGAACGGCGAGCTACTCAAGCGTTCATTCGACATGACCAAAGACCTGCCCATCCTCGCGACCATGCTTACCAAGTACAACGATGTTGCGGTGTTGATCTGTGACCCGATAACGGGAATCTGGGGCGGCAAAGACATCAACCGCGACCGCGAGGTTGTCAAAGTGCTGGAGAAGCTGAAGGTGCTGTGCGAGAGAAAGCGCCTCACATTCTTGGGCATCAGCCACACCAACAAACGATCTGACGTATCTGCGCTCGAAAAGGTCTTGGGATCAAGCTCGATCACGGGCAAGTGCCGCGCTGCGCACTACATTAGCCAAGACCCGGAGTCGGACGGAGAACACGACTATGTCATCGCGTGGGCGAAAGGCAATTTGTCCGGCAAGAAGGGCGGTATGAAGTTCTCAACCGTGGGGGTGGAGATGGAGTTCGAGGGCAAGAAGAACTCATACCCGAAGGTGGTGTGGGGCGAGCAGACCAACAACACCGCCGATGACGTGTTCGCCCAGAAACGCGAGAAACGCGAGTCGAAGGATCGCAAGCTGGAAGCCGCCAAGGTTTTGATCAACTTCCTGATCTCCGGCGGCCCCGTGAAGTCTTTTGAGATATACAACCGAGGCAAGGACGAGGGAATCGGCAAGGGCACTATGGAGCGAGCCGCAGACGAGATGACTAAGGACAAGCAGATACTCCGTAGACAGAGAGACCGCTACTGGTGGATGCTCCTGCCAGACCATCTCGCGGAGTTCGACAAAAAGCCCGTGGACGAGAATCAGCACATCCCCGAATACGACGATGTGTTTTCTTCATAGCTCGCGCTGATCAGAACCCGAACTCTTACGCTACACGCTCTGAGGCGCTGAGGTTCTGAGTTTCTGGAAATAGATTTATCTAATCTGAGTTCTTGAATTTCTGAGTCAGAACCTCAGACACTCAGAACCTCTCACCGCAGATCGTAAGAAATAGACGTTCTGACCAAATCTGGTTGCGAAGTGACCGAGAAACCTTCCGGGGAAGGCATTTCATCGCCGCTCACGACCATTCTTCGCATGTTCGCCGACTATCAGAGCCAAAGGTAGGAAAACAATTTCGAGACTCGCGGGAGCCAAGTGTTTTGGTTTCAGTGAAGCGCTAATCTACTTTTGCTCGAAACAGGGACGTGAGCGCCTTTGTGGAGGATTTTCAGAAAAAATGAATGCCAGTCCTGCAATCAGAGATGCCTTGCTGGTCGAAAAAATGAAGCACTGGCTGTCACGGTCCCGCTACGGATCGGTGACGAGCTACCCAAAGTGGCGAGCACGGCGGAACTACTGGTTTCTGGTGCGAAAGCATCGCTCGCTTGCTGAGCGCCACGGCTTTCGGGAAACGGACGTGTTCTGATGCCGCAGTTTGAAAATAGCGACGAACCAGAAGTGCTCGGCGTCGTCGCAGTACCGTCACCACAAGAGAGAAGGCGCAGACAGATCATGCTTGACTGCGGCGCTTGCGCGGCAATGGTCGTGTCCCGTGCTGAATGCGGGGCTGATGGCCGTCGCCTCCGAGCGCTTTCCTGCCATTCCGGCGCGCCTGCTGGAATCGTTTCAGATGATGCCGGTCGACGTGGTTGAGGCCACCCGAACTTTGCTCATGGCATTCAGCGAGCGCATCGATTACTCGGTGCTTTATGCGATCGAACAGATGCTCGGATACCGCACCGAGCCCTGCCTGGTCTGCCGCAGCGTTCTGCAAAACGGCTTGCAGTCTCTGGCGCGGCATCGCCGCGACGTGGTTTTTGATCGCCTGAAGGAGGCCGGCGAGTGCGCCCGCATCGTTGCCAATTACGCCACCAGCGCAAAAGCTGAGGAAGTACGGGTAGCGCGCTGCGGAGAACATTTCTGGGTGCGGCTGGAACGGGGTCGGCAGCAAGCGGTGACGCTGGTGCTGCAAACCACTTCCCGGTTCTAGGTGTTGTCATCGGTAAGGACGAGTCGGGGCGCCAGAGTCTTGACCACGAACTCAGACACCAGAAACTTTTGCACCGCCGCATTATCAGTCGTGGGCTGACCGTCAACGACGCCTCGTATCTTGAGATTGCAGCTCGCCGGAGAATTCCGCTGGCTACGTTAGAGCGGAAACTGGGTTCCGCCGCCCGAAATGAGGGAGCTCAGCTGCTTGGGATGTAGGCGCGACGAAAGCACGAGCATTTTTCGAAGACCAAGACAAAGCCCCGCTTCTCGCAAAGAACGCCAGAAATGGGGCACCCGGCTTAGGGCGAGCTCTGCCTCCCAAAAAACGCCAGACAAGGAGGGGCGCGTGATTGTGGCCGCCGGCGAAAGACTGAGCCAGCGCTAAGGCCCCCTATATAATTACCTCGACGGCCGATGAGCTGCACGGCGCCTTAATGATCCTTTCGAATCGTGGCCCTGCTACCGTCCGTTTATTTGCCGGAAATGCACGCTGATGGCAACGATAAAAAGATTAGCACTCTGGGGCGCGCTAGCGATTTTCCTGCTTCCTGTCGCCTCCTGTTCCTGTCCGCCGACGCCTTCGTTGAGCTCGATCTCGCCGAGTAGCGCAACCGCTGGAGGAGTTGGGTTCGTTCTGACGGTAAACGGCGGTAATTTCCGCAGCAACTCTGTGGTGATATGGAACGGCACGGCTCTGGTGACAACGTTCGTCAGTAGTAGCCAGCTTACCGCTACAGTCACGGAGACGAACATCGCGCAGCCGGATAGGGTGGTGGTTTACGTATACAATCCTGCAAGCCAGAGCGAAGTCTCTCCCACGACTGCAACCACGGCGACGAACACAAACCAGTGTGGCTCCCCAGGCTCAAACGCGCTTTCGTTCACAGTCAGCCCGTAGCGCGGGGCGAGAT
>JASIKQ010000363.1 GCA_030049565.1 Candidatus Sulfotelmatobacter sp. | reverse complement strand
ACCAGGCAGTGGCCCATGAGCTTTATATCGTGCTGCCGGGCGAAGCTCATGGCTTCGTCCATGGGATCCCAGTTGAAGCGGCCGCGCTGCGGCTGCGTAATTCCTTGAAAAACAATGGAGACTGCCGCGTTGAACTCGCGAGCCAGCACCGGCTTATACTCGGGATCGCGATTCCACATGCGGCCCTGAATCGTTGTGCCGATCCAGAAAGGAAGCTTATCGGCCTCCCGGCGCAGGGTTTCGTTGTCTGATCCGGCGTCCTTGGTCTGCGGAAAAGCGGACGGCAGCACCGTCATCACGATCGCCAAAACCGGAGCGATTTTCTTGGCCAAAGTCATCGGAACGAAGTTATTCGGGAGCAATGGTTGGAGCTAGGTTTGCACCTCGGCGATTTCTTCGCGCTGCGGCGTTTCCCGGCCGACCGGATAGCCGGTACGCATCAACGCCTCCGCGGCGTGTTTCGCCACCATCTCGATCTGTGCCGGGCTTAGCTTTTCGCGCCAGCCACCCACCGACCCCGAGCGCACGAAGCGCGCATCTTCTTTGTCGATGTTGTGCTTGCGAAGCAGCGTGCCTTTTCCCAGCGTAGCGCCCGATTTTTTGGCTTTCTCTTCTTTCTCGCGCATAGCGCGCAGAGAATTATTTTCGATGGCGCGGCGAATCAGATCGCGATCGGCGCGAATCCCGAGAAATTCCAGCATCGCCATCAACCCTGGCTCGGTGTTGGCGCGCAAGTCTTCATACCGAACCACGAGCAAATTCCCATTCTTCGCCAGCGGGCAATGGAGCCATGAATTCACGTGCGCCTGCCACGAGCCGAAGCGGGTGACTTTGCCCTTCAAGAAGCTTTCGACGTAGCCGTCCATGCCGCGGCCTTGATCGAAATACTGCGCAAAGCCCATTTCCTTGTCGCGCGCCCAATTGGAGAGCATGACGTCGCGCACATCGCGCATGAGATAAATCGCGCGCTTGTAGACGGGACGATACATGTAATGAGTCTTGATCAGCCGGCCGCCGTTGGGCAGCGTAGGCTTCGTTTCCATGTGCGTACCGAGTTCCGGCAGAACCTGGTTGACATTCAGGAAGCCAGCATTATCTTTCGTCAGAATTTCCATGAGGACAAAACGTAGCCACGTATTGCCGGAGCGCTCGAACGACGCCAAATATACGTCTTTACTGCTAAGACCGCGATGCTCCCACCATGCTTTCGGAGCGCGAAGTTTGGTTCGCGAAGCCTTAAAACGAAGCTCCTTCAGCCTGTTCATTGGAATCAGCCTTCGCCTTGTAGAACCGGATTCAATACCGGGGCGGTCGTGGACTTGCGTTGCAGAATGTACATGGAGATCAGGAACGCGGCGATATTGGCGAGGATGAGGCTGATAACCACGCCCCACAATCCAAACCACTTGGTGGCTGGGACGCCGACGAGCAACGAAAGCACACTGGCCGCCAGACGCGCCCAAAAAATGGAATCGGGCGATTCGATGGCGCGCAATAGAATTGTGGGGCCGAAGGCCGCGCTCCACAACGTGGTGCCAATCGCCACGTAGGGAATGAAGTGCGCGACCTGCATGTATTTGCCGCCGTAGAGCAGATGAAATACCGGAACTTTCAGCGGAATCAGCACCGCCCAGTAGACGACGGCGCCGCCCACGAAAAGCATTATTATTCTGCGCACGAGCGGTGCCGTAGCCGACAAACCCTGTTCGCGGCACAGGCGCGCCGCATATGGCAAAAGCAGAATCGAGAGCGCGGTGTAGCTTTGTTCGATGGGCAGCGACAAGTTCATTAACGCGCGCAATTGACCGGCCTGCGCCAGCCCTGAAAACTCACTGACCAGCGGGTAGTACATGTAATATGGAATCCAGGTTACGACCGAACCTGCCAGCGCCCAGCGGCCATACTCCCAATGTTTGTGCCAGACCTGTGCTCTGGTCGGCGGCGCCTCGGTATCTGGAGGCAGAACTTTATTGATCTGCGAAAGCAGGAAGAGGCCCGTTCCCACCGCGCCAATCGCCATCAGCAAGTACGCCGAAAATGGAGACATCAGCGCGCGCTTGTAGGCTACGAACAATCCGCCGGTAACCACCAAGAAATAAATGAATGCCCCCACCGTCGCGCGCGCGGGCGCCAGGTTCATGTAGAAGGAGCGCCGCATCAGCCAGAAAAACAGAATGCAGGGCGAGGCGATGGCGATGCCCGCGAGCGCTCCCGGCAGGCCGCCATCTTTGCCCATGGCGGCAGCTATGGCCGCCACCCCGCCGAGCAAGATCACGCCGAAGGCTGTGAGGATCAAGTGAATGCCGAGCAGTGTGTTGAGATATCCGCGCAGTGATTTGCTGTAGCTCGACCCGCTGAACACCGCCTGCGGCTCGGCCAGAAACGACTGATACACGTACGAGAGCAGCAGAAAGAACGAAAAAGCCAGGGCGAATGCGCCGTACTGATCTTGCGCCAGCCATCGCGCCAGCAGTAGGCTGACCAGAAAATTCGAGCCAGAGATCAGTCCTTGATCGAGAATCGCGAGGCCGCCTCTGGTGACCCAGTGAGCGAACTTACCGGAGAAGCCGCGGGCCATGGCTTCGCTCGCTTCCAGCTCAGCAACAGCCACGCCTTCGCCGCACAACTCCGGATTGAGCAGTTCTTCTGTGTTCGACGAACTCATTGATGAGTACAAATCTTGTAGGTGCAGTCTTACTGCTGTATCTCAAGAGCGGGAGTTAACAAATTTACCGAAGCATCGGGTGGATTTTCGCAACCGTCCGCTTGACTTAGGGCATGGGCCAATTCTTCGCCTAAGAATCTTACCTGCGGTTCTTTCAGCAAACTCAAGTGATCGCCGCTGATTTCTCGCAGATCGACTCCGCCCGCGGCCATGCGCCACCAGACCGCGTATGGGTCGTCGAGGCTGCCGACCGATCTTTCTTTGACGCGGAAGAGCGTGATGACCCCGTCGTAGGGGTCAACCTCGTATCCAGCGGCGGCTTGCGCACAGGCCCGGCACACGGCGCGCAGCGGCTTCGGCAGCATTTGCAATTCCAGCCGCTTACGCAGCGTCATCACGACAAAGCTTCCTTTTTTTATCAGGAACATTGCCGCAGCTTTGAAAGAAAGCTTTCGCAGATTGCGCAGCGCCCAGACGCGCGATTCAATTTTGCCGGGGTAAGTATCGAACAGCGCGAGCAGGCTGACTTCTTCATCCTGCGCGCGAAGTTGCTGCGCCATTTCGTAGGCGACGAGGCCGCCGAAGGAATATCCCCCGAGGCGGTATGGGCCTTCGCTCTGCACACGGCGAATTTCCCTGATGTAGCGTCCGGCCATTTCCTGCACGCTAGTCAGACACGGCCGTTTGCCATCGAGCCCCTCCGCCTGCAACGCATAAAACGGTTGATCATTCCCAGTATGCCGCGCGAGATCGCGGAAGCCGACAACGTTTCCGCCGACGCCGTGGACGCAGAAAAACGGGGGGCGAGAACCCTCCGGCTGAATCGCGACCAACGAAGACCATGAAGCCGATTCGCCTTGCTGACGCAACTGCGCGGCAATCTGCTCGATGGTCGGCGCCTGCAACAGCACAGCCAGCGGAAGGCGCTGCCCCAAGGTCTGCTCGATGCGGTGCATCAGGCGAGCGGCTAGAAGCGAATGTCCGCCAAGATCGAAAAAATTGTCGCCTGTGCCGACTTTTTCTTTGGTC
>JASIKQ010000362.1 GCA_030049565.1 Candidatus Sulfotelmatobacter sp. | reverse complement strand
TATGCTGAAAAGCTGGATTCCGCCAGCCTGTTTCTGAAGGAGTTGGCAGCCCGTGCGCCCGAGATGTCAGCCCTGCTCGCTACGCACCTGGGCAACAGTTTTGCGGACAACAATGGGCAGTTGACCCGGATGGTAGATCTAGAGCATTCCGGTCCGGAACTGCAACCACAAACACCCAATCAGGTCGCCGCCTCGCCTCTGGGCGGGCACCTGAAACTGAACCCTTGGGATGATCGTGTCGAGCTCGTCAGATCTTCGCCGCTGCTTATTATCTCGGCGCGCGACAAGATACCCTTCGAAATAACTCCTTTCACGCCGCACCTCAGTCGCTTCGGGAACGGCAGTAAGGTCGCAACCAACACCGCGGCCGCGAACCATTAGCCATCAAGGTAGATTAAGCACGGCCAATAAATCAACGCCTGAAATCCGTCACTAAAGACTGCTTCTCTCAACACCCTTAGATCACGACTAAGTCGATCCTGTCCAAAGACATAATATCCTTTCATGAGCCAGAATAAACGTACGACGGAACAGCGCATCATTGAGGCAGCTGTTCAACTATTTTCTCGCCAGGGCTTCAGTGGAACCAGCACGCGGGAAGTGGCCCGCCTGGCGGAGGTCAACGAAGGTTCACTATTCCGCTATTTTCCGCACAAACAAGATTTGTTTTGGGCGGCATTGCAATCGCGGCTGGATGAGGCACAGTCCAGGAAAGAGCTGCAGGAAGGCTTGTCGCAACAGGCCGAGCCTGCGCTGATCGTGCCGCTCATCGTGGAATTGCTTGTGCACACGGTCGTTTACCGGCCGGAGCTGATTCGGCTTTTGTGTGTCGGCCTTCTCGAACTAGCTCCCGGCACTGAGCGCTTATGCCGTGAACGCCTTGCGCCGATCTTTTGCACTATTAACGATTATCTGGAGCAATGCGTCCACAACGGTACCGTGCGAGGTCTCGACCACTCCATTGCAGCGCTAGCGTTTGTCACCACGGTTTTGGCTCATCAAGGATTGTATCCGCTACTAGCGGATACTGTTGCGCCTTATGCCAACGCGGAAGAGGCGGTAGCCGCATACAGCAAGTTTTGGTTAAGTGTGTTGCTGCCGGAAACACAAACCCATCTCTCTCCTCGGACGTTCTCAACTTCGGCAATTTGAGGGAACCTCTTCCGATCTGCGCGGATTAGCGCGAACTACAGATGCAAACGAAACGATCAATTATGCAGGTGAGAGCCAGCAGCTCTGACCTCCACTTGGAGCGAAGCATGAAACCTAGTCTTATGCAATTCGTATTCTTGATCTCTTGTTTATTTGTGCTTGTGTCGCCGGGGATGGCACAAACGAACGCGACCCTTGTCGCGTCGGCAGGGGAATATCCGAGCGCCGCTTTGCCGGATGCGCCGATTCCTGCAAGCAGTTCCGCGGCGACAAGCGAGTTTGCGGCCGAGCGTGCGCCGATCGCGGCTGAGCAGGTGGTGGACAGGAAGTTCTTGTATCAGATTGCCCCAATGTTCGGGTCAAGCGTCATCAACGCCGAACTGAGTCTCCGCTGTGTCAAAAATGGGGCCTGCGCTGCCGTGCCAAGTTTTCTGCACAGCCGGGCAGCCTTATATGGAATCGGTATTCCTGCGGATGTAGGCATCACTCTGTTGGAGCACTCCATCAAGCGCTCTGGGCACCGTTGGTGGTTTGTGCCCTCAACAATAGTTACAGCCGGCAATCTGGTTTACGCAATCCACGCGGCGCGTTATATGCACTGAGGCACGGCTTCCGAACAGCCCGGATGTAATGAGACTTTGAACTGGCCGCTCGTCCTTTGCCATACAAAAGCTGACTCATGCCAACAGACACTAGCGTTGCTCTTCTGCTGGACCGCCTGATAAGGACCCACTAGATGACCGATACGGCACTCATAACCAAGACAGAAATAGAAAAGATCACTCCCTTTGTGTCTTCTCCCGTTTCAATAGCAGTGGGCGAGGATCAGATCTCGATTGTTCAGTTCTGGCGCGTTCTCCAGAAGCGCCGCAGCCTAGTATTAAGCACGCTGGGCATTGTGCTGTTGCTGGTTCTAGTAGCGTCATTGCTTCTCCCAAAACACTACGAAGCCACAGCCAGGATTCTGCTGGACCTCGAAGGCAACGACGACCTCGGCCTGGAACAGATCGTTGTGCCACTAGGCCTTGATCTGAATACCAAGCTTCAGACTCAAATCCACATTGTGCAGAGCGACACGATTGCCGCCAGTGTTATTAAGCAGCTAGGTTTGCAACACAACAAAGACTTCGCCGGAAATTACGCAGTGGCGGCCGGAGTTGCCTTTGATGACGTTGACCTCAAGACCCGCTTTCGTCTCATGGAAAGATTTAATAAGGCTCTCAACGTACAGCTGATTCCGAAGACGCAAATCATCGAAGTGCATTTCCGCAGCAAGGACCCACGGCTGGCGGCAGAGACTACTAATGCCATCGCGAGTACCTATATCGAGCACAACTTCCAGACGAAATACAGGGCGACACAGCAGACCTCTGAGTGGCTGAGCAAGCAGCTCGATGATCTGAAGAAGCACACGGAAGAGTCACAGGAAAAACTCAACGATTACCAAAAGAAGACAGGCATCCTGGGTACCGACGAAACTCACAACATCATCCTGGACAAGCTCGGAGAGCTGGATAAAGCGCTCTCTGCCGCCGAAACTGACCGCATCGTTAAGGAGGCAAAGTTCCGCAT
>JASIKQ010000361.1 GCA_030049565.1 Candidatus Sulfotelmatobacter sp. | reverse complement strand
GTGACGAACCGCCAAAGACTCAGCCACTTAACTATGTCGTCTTTCATCAGATCAGAAATATGATCGCCAGTGACCCCGCCATTGGGATGAGCGCCTGGCTGGAACTGCGACGCGCGGCCGGGCTTCCCGTTCCAGCGCTCAGCGATCCGACAATCGCGCGGGCATGGAACGAGTTCCGCCAATCGGTCTCGAGCGGGTTGCCGCCAGCGCTCCCTGAGCCGGAAGTACTGACGCCTGCAAGAACGCTGCTCGCGGGATAACATTGCCCGCGACACGAAGGGGGCAGATCGATTGGCGCAACATCCGAATGGCACTCATCGTCCCTGACTAGGGGTTTTGAGCGCTATCGCCTGGTGTTAGCGGCGTTTTCTTGCGACCGGGGTAATCTTTCCGACATGCCGACGTTAGCTGTTTTGATCTCCAAAGAAACGGCTCAAATGCACCGGTTCCTGCGGAGTTAAAGACGCGTCCCCATACCCCTCTATCTTAATCTAGACGAAGCCGTGATTCCCGTTGTCCTTAATTGACATACCATCCCGCGACTGCTCCCACGCGTTATTGGTTCCGGGCTATAATCCTCTGAAAACGATGAGACTTTCAATTGCTCAATCGACGAAACTATTCGGTCTGATTCTCGCGGGAACTCTAATTAGCCCGTCAAGCTTCGGGCAAGCGGCCAAGAAATCCTACAAGATCCATGTTCCGGCGAATAAAGAGTGGGTGGACACCAATATCGATGTGCGCGGCGGCGCGAAGTTAAAGTTCACTGCGACCGGACAAGTTACGTATCCGGCAGGCGATCAATCGTCGTATGAATCGAAACTGCACACGGCGGGCACCTTCGGTCCGGATGGATTGACGCGGCGATTTGCCGATCTGCTGCACGAATACGTGGTGGGCAATGCTGGCCATGGCGCTTTAATCGGCCGCATTGGCTCGGCCGACTATGTGCAAGCGTTTGCCGTCGGAACCAGCAAAGAATTCGATGTCCCAGTCGCGGGCAGGCTTTTTCTTGGGCTGAACCAAAGTGAAAAAGACGCAGCGACTGCTACGGGAAGCTTCGAGGTAACTGTAGATGTGCTCGACGAAGGAATTGGTGAGGCCAGTGCAATCGGAGGGCCAGAAGAAACTCGGATTGCAGGAATTACGCCGGAGCTACTGGCCAGAATTCCCCGCCGCGTCTCCGATCCGGCGAAGAATCCCGGTGACATGGTGAACGTGCTGATCGTGGGCACACAGGATCAGGTCGTACAAGTGTTCACGACTGCAGGTTGGGTACAGGTGGATAAAACCGTCCGCTCGACGGCGATGAATGCGGTCATGGAATCACTCGAGAAGAAAGACTACCTGACGATGCCCATGAGCATCTTGTACTTGTTCGACCGCTCGCAGGACTACGGCTTTGCCCACGCGGAACCGGTGCGAGTTGCCATGTCGCGAAATCATCTGCGAGCCTGGAAATCGCCGTATGAGGTGGAGGGACGTCCGCTGTGGTGTGTCGCAGCGACGCATGATATCGGATTCGAACGCGACCAGCGCAATAACGGCATCACCCATAAGATCGATCCGGCGATCGATGGTGAACGGGAGTACGTAAACGGCACGCTTTCAGGGACTGGACTTGTTGTGCAGAGAGATCACGTTACGCCAGCAAGCCCTCTCACTACGGCGAAAACGGCAACTGGCGGAGAGTTTCATTCAGATGGAAGGATTCTGGTGCTGGTATTGAAGAATACGGCTACCAAGTAATGTACGCCCCCACGCTCCCTTGGCCTTGGACGGTTCGTACGTCATTCCCTCAGCACCCGCCAATTGCGCGCCCGTTGACGGCTTCTGCTACGGTCCAGATTGAAGTTTAGCCGGGCTCGCGTGGAGTTGCCTCAAAACTCATCGGCAGACAAGCATTAGTGCGATTGGATTAGTGCTCTTGGGGATTGTGGCGGTGGGAATTTCCGATAAACTTGCGTTGCGCCACAAACCGGGCAGCCCTCCTCCCCTATGCTCGGGGGCGTAATTGTAAGGAGGAAAACCAATGCGTCGAATCACAACGCTAGTAGTGTGTACGTTAGTTCTGACCCTTTGTGCCGGGGCTGCGTTCGCAGCAAGTACCACCTACACCGACACGATGAAAGTCGATTATTTCATCAACAACGACACCAGCGGTGCCCCGTATGCGTATTTGCAACTGACCAACACCGGGTTCTCGGGGGGGAACGTTTGCGCTGACATTTTCGTGTTCGACCCCTACGAGGAAATCCAGGAATGCTGCAGCTGCCTACTCACTCCAAATGGCCTGCGTACCATTTCGGTGTACAGTCTTACGGACAACACGCTGACAGGCGCATACGTCTACACTGGATCGCTCAGGGTCGTTGCGGCCAAAACCAACGCCTCGGGTTATTGCCCGCTTCCGACCACCGATATCACTCCAGTGAGCTCTGCCATTCGCACGTGGTCTACTCACATCCAATCCGGCCCCAGCAGCGGCTACTTTACAATCACTGAAACAGCTGGCCAGGATGCGCCACTCAGCAGTGCCGAACTGGGTGCACTTCAGAATGAGTGCTACGCGATTGGCCTGGACGGCAGCGGCGCCGGTCAATGCTATTGCGGTAGCGGAGACTAAGGCGGTTTTGCCAAAACGTCCGGTCATTGCAAACCAGCCTTGCCCGGCTTCGAGAACTGGTTCAGCGTAGGAGAATTGTCCCGAAGGACAATCCGGGGGAGTCCGGCGCATACTTACGTGAGATCAGTTCCCAATACGGTGGAGGCGTTCATCCGTTTGGTGGCGCTGAGCGTCTCCACCATTTTTCCCAGTGTTGCAGAATTTCCTGAACTTGGCAGGAATGCACACCTGCCTCACTTTGGCATCGCGGTCGTGGCATGATGTTGTGCCATGACCATAGGGAAGGGCAAACGGCCCCGCGACCCAAACCAGCAAGCGAAGTGGATTCGTCCACTTCCGAAGAACGCGCGTCCAAACTCCGCAAAGAACTACCAGCCGCTAAACCCTCAAGTCAGCCGTTTGCCCTCTTCCTGCTGAAACAGAATTTCCTTCACTTCGCGGAGTTTTCCCCAGGCCAGGAGTCGGGGGCTTTGGAATAAACGAAACAAGCTGGTTTTCTGATAATCCTTCTGGGAAGAAACGGCCTCCACAGAAGAATCTTTCTTTGGCATCGGTCAGGATGAAGAAATTCTTTTCGATGTTGTGAGAAAGCAAGCGGGCGGGGTTCCTCGGATGGATAATCGGGCGCTTAACCCCGGTTCCCCACGCCCGAATTCGGCAAAAAGAGGGCTTTTCCCAATTGCTACCGCGTTTTTGTCGGAAAATGTAAACGTCCCGAATCCCTCGCTGGAAGCCAATTCCGGCATCAGTGAAAAAATTCCCTAGCGAGTCTCCGACTGTGAAAAGAATTGCAACTACTCTAAAGGTCAACCTAAATCCATCCCCTCTAAACATTTGTCATAGAAGGACATTCCGCGACCAATTTCATACGACTGGCCGAAGGCAATCTCCATCGACTTGGCTCAGGAATTGCTCAGGTACTTCCCGTAGTCCTACGACGGCTTAGCCGCATAAGAAAAATAAAGATAGAAGTGTCTCGTTTTTAAGTCCCAGCCCTGAGGAGGTAGGTATGCGCAAGTTTCGTGTCTCCCTTTCCCTTGGAATAATCCTTTTGTTCCTGGCGGCGTGTGGCCAGGATCCGAATAGCAACACATCGGCCGCCAACAGTTCTGCCCCTGTCAGCCTCAGCATGACCGATGAACCACCAAGCGGCGTCACGGTTCTGTTCTTTCAGGTCAGCCTTACGGCGGCATCGTTAGCGCCCTCCTCAGGCCCAAGTATTTCGCTTCTGAGCAATAACACTCCCATTCAAATCGATGTCACGCAACTCCAAGCGATATCCGCGTTTTTGAGCACGGCCAATGTTGCCACTGGAACTTACAACAGCCTCACGCTAACTTTTGCCAGCCCGCAGCTCGTCATTTTCAATGCTTCTGACTCGGCGATTGCGAGCACGTGTCCGCTCAATACAGTCTGCCAACTCACACCACAGATCGATAACTCCGCTACGCTCACATTTTCTTCATCGCCTTTTCCTGTTACTGTGAGCGCGAACACGCCGCTCGGCTTTCTGCTCGATTTCCATCTGAATGAGGTGATCCAGTCCGACCTTTCAGTGAATCTTGGGGTTGCAAATGGCGTAACAGTCAATGAGTTGCCGTCAGCGCTGCCTGGCCCTCCCCCGTTCGGGTTCCTATTCGGGACGGTTCAGAATGTCTACGCGAGTCAGAACCAATTCACCATTCAGACTGCGTGGGGCAGGACGTTCACCATTGATGTGAACGGCAGTACCACTTACCAGAATTTCCCCACGAGCGTTTGCAGCGCCAATGGTTTCTCCTGTGTCGCTTCGGGCCAGGTTGTTCAGATACAGGTGGCGAGTGTGCAGCCGCAGGGCACATTGCTTGCGGGGACCGTCTCATACATACAAGCAGCCAGCCAGCAGGTTGCGGAAGGAAACATCATCAACGTGAGCACCGCGAGCGGCAACACCGTGATGACGTTGCTTCTGCATTGGTCGCCGAACTCCAGCATATTGCCGTTCGGAGGCATGGCGACAGTCACCGTCCCGAGCAGTGCTACATTCTCGATCGACGCGGGCGGCTTCACTATTCCGAGTGGCCTTAGCTTTGCCACTTCCTCAGATCTCCTGGTCGGCCAGGATGTGCAGGTTGGCGTGGAATCGGGAACCTTAAGCAATTCTGGCGGCCAAGGTCCGTGGGCTCCTCCCTCAGTTTCTTTTACCGCCAGTGGTGTGGAGTTGGAGCCGAGTCAAATCACCGGTACGGTTACAAACATAAATTCGAGCGAGTCGATCTTCACTCTGACGACTTTCCCGAACTTCTTCCAGCCCTGGAACTGGTCGAACTGGACAGGCACCCAAATAGCTGTGCAAACCACGTCGCAGACGGCATATCAGGGGACGACCGACACCCTCTCGGGACTGACGGTTAACAGCGTTGTATCCGTTAGGGGCTGGCTGTTCTCCACTCCGAGTGGCGCAACTCCATCTACGCTGGTAGCAGCGTCGGTGATGCAGCGACCATATGGATTCTTCTGATCGTCTCCTAAAGTAAGGACGGGCTGCCCCACTTCTCGCTTCTTGTGGGCTGGCCCGCCCAATGACCGATTTTTGAAGGGGCGTTAGCATTCGTCTTCGATACTCGAATCGTTGTAGGCAGAAATATCTTGAATCTGAGCCGGATCGCTTTTCAAAATGCCCCAAACGCAATGACCATTGGATAACTGTGCTCATTAACAACATGACGAGCACGGAGAGCGATCCCCAAAACCATCGCTTGCCTTGCTCCAGTCTGTGCAGAGCTGATCTTCGTTCTCCATGACCATCCCCGTTTTACGTGTAACTCAGTCGCAGGGCTATAATTTCCATCCGCTATCGCCTTCAGAAGTTTTCCAAGAGCCACGCGTTGCTTTCCCACATGCTCTGGGTGAAGTACATTGATCCGTTTTTGGTCCCTTCCAAGAACGCAATAAAATATCTCGACGCCCGCCGGGCAAAATGGTGAAGCACCAATAAACAGGAAGAAATAATGGGTGGGATGCAACTTCGTGGCAAGACGGCTCTCATTACCGGGAGCGCCGGCGGTATTGGCCGGGCGACCTCTCTGCTTTTCGCCCGGGAGGGAGCGGCCGTGACCCTGGTTGACTTGAATCAAGAGGCCGGTCAGAAGGTGGTCCACGAAATCTCAAGCACTGGGGGCCGCGCCATTTTTGAGCGCGCCGACGTCACCTCTGCTGCCGACTGCCGACGTGTCGTGGAACGTACCGTCCGCGAATTCGGCGGTATTCACATCCTCGTCAACAACGCAGGCATCATCCGCCGCGCCTCGGTGGTTGAAACCACTGAGCAGGAGTGGGACGCTGTGATGGCGGCCAATGTAAAATCCATCTTCCTCTTGTGCCGCGAAGTCATCCCGGTTATGGCCCGCGCGCGCGGCGGTTCGATCATCAACACGGCCTCAGGCTGGGGCCTTGCGGGAGGAGCCCGAGCTGCCGCGTATTGCGCCTCGAAGGGCGCAGTCGTGCTGATGACCAAAGCCATGGCGACCGACCACGGCCGGCAAAACATTCGCGTAAACTGCATCTGCCCTGGAGATACCGATACCGCGATGCTGCGCAGCGAAGCGCGGCAGTTGGGCGAGGCGGAAGATCAACTTCTATCAGACGCGGCCAACCGTCCTCTGGGCCGCGTTGGCAAGCCCGAAGAAATCGCGCAAGCGGCGCTGTATCTCGCCAGCGACGTCTCATCCTTCGTAACCGGGACCGCTCTGGTGGTCGATGGCGGAGGTCTTGCGACATCTGGATAAAGGCATGCGGTTGGAAAATAAAATCGCGCTGATCACCGGCGGAACATCAGGCATTGGCGAAGCAACGGCGGTCATTCTTGCAAAAGAAGGCGCCAAGCTGACGATCACGGGCCGCGACGAAGATCGCGGACATGCGATTGTCGAAAAGATTATGAAGGACGGCGGCAATGCGCTATTTATTCGCGCCGATG
>JASIKQ010000360.1 GCA_030049565.1 Candidatus Sulfotelmatobacter sp. | reverse complement strand
CCGACCCGCCATTTGGCTGTGCCACTGCGAACGATGCCAGGGCCAGAATCATGAAGCTTACTACTAACACCTTTTTCATAGCACGCTCCTTAAGGATTTATGATCAATGCTCGTAAAGCTTTACTTCTGTCTGCTTGCTTCTGCTGTTTTACTTCTGCTGCTCTTCCGGAAATTCGATCTGCTACTACAGGCGCCTCTAAATCTCCGCTCGTAGTGGTGCACGGGGGTCGCCGAAGCTGGGGGAACTCGCCCGGCCAAAGGCTCGTTAAGCAAGTAATTGGAATATAAGGACTTATTAATAAGCCTGGATTAAGACCCCGGGTTACGAAGGATATGGACCGTCCAGTGTTGGGCTTTCTGCCACAATGGGATTGGTGAAAAAACCCATGCTAAGTTGAACGGAGGTATAGCGTTTTTCAACAGCGGGGCTGGCGATCGGCGACTACGGGCGATCCACTGATGCGTCCGAATACATAAATAGAACCGCCAACCAGCAAAGCAGATAGCAACCAGGGGAGGATCACAGAAGACCACAGCAGGCCGGGAAAAAAGCGAATGATCGCGATCCAAAGCAGAAGTGCGAGGGGGCTGCCCACGATGGTGAGGACGCGCGGCGGAGTCCATCGGGGCGGGCAACAAACTGCCCATAACGCGAGCGCAAAGGGAAAAGCGGCTACCAGGTCGACGAGATAGTGTTCGCCGCCAGCCAGCGTAGCCACGGCAGTCACGGCCAGGTACGCCAATGCCAGCCAGCGCCAGCGCCATGCGCGAGGCATATCACGGCATAAGTCACGCCACATCCAATAGACCAGCAAAGCCCATGCGATGTGCAGCGACGGCATGGCGTTGCGCGGGAAAGACCGGTCGAGCGCGACCGGGCCGAGGTCGGCAGAGGTAACCGAAGCGCAATTTGCGGGCACTTCGCCGAGGAAGCATTCCGAGCCGAGAAGATAAACCGGGCCACAGGCAGGAAGCAGGCGGTAGGCCTGGATGCCGACGATTCCAGCCAGCACCATCACGGCTAGGACACGGGCAGGTTGGCCGCGCCGTCCGAGAGATAGGGCATAGGTGGCTGCGATAGCCAGCACCAGGCTCTCGTAAACTACGCTGACCATCGGATACAGTCCGAAGCGCTCGATCCATCGATTGCACCAGAAGCTGGGGTTGAAACCGAAACTCAAGTCGGCGTAAAGGGTGTAAAGATCGAAGGTGTACCACGAGCCTGCCGATTGCTTGCCGAAGATCCAGGCGCGGAAGAAAACATAAACCACGCACAGGGCTGCGGGCGACAGGGTCCAGGATGGAATGCTCCGCCGCAACTGAAACCAGCGCACCGCAATGATCGACGCGCCGGCAAGACCAAGCAGCGTCGGTCGAATCATCAGCGGGTTCATCTTTATCAGTGGCTGGGGGGCACGGGTTTTTGCGCAGGCGCATCCGCCGGTTTCTGTGCGGGTGCCGCGTTGGGCGCTGCCGTTGCAGGCGGCTTCTGCGCCGTATCCGACGACGAAACTCCCCGGCGTGCATCCGCGGCTTTAGCCAGCTCCGCCTCGCGCTTCGCCTTTTCTACCGCCGCCTCAGCGTCGGTGACGTAGCGGAACATCTGCATGCGGCCCGGATATTGTTCGGTGGTAAACACACGATTCTGTTTGTCGATGGCGATACCGACCAGCGCTTTGAATTGGCCGAGACCGCTGGCGTGTACGTCGCCAATATAGGTCAGCAACTGGCCTTCGCGGTTGAACACTTGCACGCGGTCCTGCTCCTGATCAGCCACCCAGATATGGCCGTCACAATCGAGCGCGATCCCCTTGGGGCGGGTGAAGTATCCCGGGCCGTCCCCGGGTTTGCCGAAGGTGCTGAGGAAATTGCCGTCGGCGTCGAAGATTTCGACGCGGTTATTCATGGTGTCCGTGACGTAAACATTGCCGTCTTTGTCGAGCGCGACGTTCGAGGCGCCGCCGAATTCGCCGGGTACGGTGGACGTGTGTTTTTTGCCCGGAACCCCGATGTGGCGCAGCAGTTTGAGGCTGTCAGCGTCGTACACCTGGACGAGGTCTTGCTGCTCATCAACGACATAGAGAAACCGGTTTTCGTTGTCGACCGCCATGCCCACCGGATCCACCAATCCATCGCTGATTTGGCCTTCAACTACATGTTGAGGGTTGAACACAAGAACCCGACGCATCTTGCCATCTGAAACAAAAAGTCGGTCGCTGTCGTCGATGGCCACACCATTGATCAACGCAAAATGCGCGTCAGTGCCGTTCTTGATGAGCGTAGCGTCGCGAGTCTCGGTGTTGAAGATGAATACCGCTCCGACTTTTTGATCGGCCACATACACCAACCCCTTGGAGTCGATAGCGATTCCGTAGGGCCTCAGCAACTGGAAGGGGAACTTCTTGAGCTTATCGACGTTGTCTACCTGTTTGGTACCTGCCACGCGGTCCATCCAGCTCTGCTTGGGCTTTTTGGTTGGGGCCGGGGTACGGTCAATCTTCATGCCGGCAAAGTAGTTCAGCCAGCGGACGCGGGCAATGTTGGGCGGATTGGGCCAAACCAGCTTGGAGTAATCGATCGGCTCTCCATGGACCTGAGGCGCCGGCGGAGTGTCCTCGGTCTTCTTCTTTTTTTTGTCTTTGTCGCTGCCGTACGCGGAGCCCGGCAAAGCCAGCCCTAGGACCAGCAGGGTCACCAGGATCGCCTGCGCTATGCCGTTGCGGTTCGATTTGGAAGAAAGCGCCAACATACTCGTAATCTCCTGTCTCTAGTTTCCGGTGGTTACATCTCGCATGTTAATTCTGTTCTTGTGGCAACTGTCGCAGAAGGTCATATTGTTCTCCTGGTCTTTCACCAGCAGGTCGGAGTGCGCGGAAGCGTGCGGCTGATGGCAGCTCAGGCAAGCCAGGTGAGTCTTGACCTTGCTGATATTTGCCGGGTCCATGATGTCTCCGAC
>JASIKQ010000359.1 GCA_030049565.1 Candidatus Sulfotelmatobacter sp. | reverse complement strand
TCATGCTCGAAGGCATGCGTGCCGACTTCAATAAAGTCGACCGGCTCAGCGCGAAAATCGTCGCTATGGTGCGCAAGGCACAGCGCGTGCACGCCAAAACCGCCGCCGGGACCGATCTCACTGCGGATTTGAATCCTCATTACCGCTGGCTGAAAACCAGCGGCATCATCACACCCGAAAAATGGGGCAATCTTCCGGGGGGCGAAATCTTCACCACCCCCGGCGAAGTGAACGGCACATTCGTCATCGATGGCGTAGTCGGAGACTATCTCTGCGCCAAGTTCGGCAACTTGCAGCAAAATCCCCTAACCATCCGCATGAAAAACAACCGCCTCATCGAAGCTCACTCCGACGACCGCGAACTGGAAGACGACTTCTGGAAGTACACGCACACGGACTCGAACAGCGACCGCGTCGGCGAATTCGCCATCGGCACCAACATCGACTTAAAAGATGTGATTGGCCAGATTCTTCAGGACGAAAAGTATCCCGGCGTGCACATTGCCTTCGGCAATCCCTACGGCGCACACACCGGCGCCGAGTGGGATTCATCTACCCATATCGACGTCGTCGGCCGCAAGTTCAACATCTGGGTCGATGACGAGCAGATCATGCAGGACGGCAAATTTTTGCTGGAAGCGTGATGTCATTCCGAGCGAGCCCTCTTTGCGCAACAAGAGCCTGTCCTGAGCGAAGTCGAAGGAAATCTGGGCCAGCCGCGCTCATCGGAGCCTGCCCTGAGAGAGCGTTAGCGACCGAACGGGCGCGTTCGGCTCGCTGCCTTATCACGCTGGCCAACTACCTTTTCTTTGAAATACCTTCAGAAACCCACCTCGCTCTATTAGAATATCCTCAGAAAGCTACCTCGTTCCCAGTGAGGTTGTGCCATGCGGCGTCTTTCCGCTTCGGCTTTATTGCTGTGTCTCTGTTGTTTCTCTCCCAGATTTGCTCCAGCCCAAAACGCAGCCATTACCGGTACCGTAACCGACAGCACTGCCGCGGTCTTGCCACAGGCGAGAATCACCGCCCGCAACCTCGCCACCAACTTCTCCCGCGCCACTGCAACCGACGGCTCCGGAAGCTACCGCATCACCAGCCTCACTCCCGGCATCTATGACGTTCTCGTCGAACGATCGGGCTTCAAGACTGTCGAATATTTTCACGTCGAACTAACCGTCGGCCAGGTCCAGAACCTCAGCCCGACTCTCCTGCCGAGCGCAACTGCCGAAACCGTCACGGTGAAAGGTGCGCAGGTTGCTCCGCTCGATCTCGACGATGCCCAGATCGGCAACCTGGTCAACAGTGAACAAATCCAGAACTTGCCGCTCATCCTGCGCGATCCCTACCAGCTCGTGCTTCTCTCTCCGGGTACCATTCAGAGCAACTCCATTTTGCAAGGGTTCTCGGTCAACGGTTCCCGTGAGCGCAATAATAATTTTCTGTTGGATGGCACCGATAACAACGACGCCGAGATTCCCGGCCTTACCCAGCCTCAGCCGGGCCTCACCGCTCTCAATCCTGATTCCGTGCAGGAATTCCGCGTCATCACCAGCAATTTTCTTCCCGAGTTCGGCCGCAATACAGGTGCGATTATTGACATCGTAAGCAAGCGTGGCACCAACGAGTTTGACTCCGATATCTACTGGTTCGGCCGTTTCGACGCTCTCGGCGCCCGCGACTATTTCAATCATGAGACGACTGCCACCGGGCAAGTCGCGCCCAAGGATTCCTACTCCCGTGATACCTTCGGCATCTCGGCCGGAGGGCCCCTGCGGCGCAATAAGACCTTCTGGTTTGCGAACTACGACGGCGAACGCTTCTCCACCACCCTCACCAACTCGAGCATCGTCCCCACGCAAGCCTTCAAAACCGGCAGCTTCACGTACACAGACAGCAACGGACAGACCATACCCATCGATGTGAGCACGCCCACTTCGCCAAACAACATCTTCGGGTTGCCCCTGGATCCGACCATGCAGAAGATTTTCGCTCTGTATCCTGCGCCGAATGGCCCCAGCGTAGATGCCGTTCGCGGCGTGCTTTTCTTCCCCAGCCCATCGCAAACCACCAGCGATAACGTAAACGTCCGCGTCGACCACAATTTCACACATGCCGAGATTCTCTCCGTACGCTACACCTTCAATCGCTACGATGATCCTAACTTCGACCACACCGATTTCCTTTCCGGGCTGGGAGCGACCGGTACCGCGCAGCGCCGGCAGAATGTGTCTGCGCAACTGACATCGGTAATCGATCCCAGGCTGGTGAACAACTTCCGCTTGGGCGCAAATCGCATCAATTTTCCGCTCACCTGCGAAGGCTTGAGCACTCTCGACAGTTTTGGATTGACCGACGCTTACGGGCGCGGTTTCGATTTCCCGCTACCCGGCCTTTCCGGGTTCGGATGTCTCACCCTGGTTGACCGCGATGGGTCGGAACGCTTCAGCGGTACCTACACCATCGGCGACGACGTAACTTGGGCTCGCGGCCGCCACACTTTCAAATTTGGCGTTGAAACACGCGACGTCTACTCCAACAGCACGAATGATTTTCTCTCGCGTCCAACTGTCGACTTCAACAACTTCGCCAATTTCGGCGGCGTCACTGCCTTTGTTACCGGCGACAACAACAATGTGGACAACAACCCCACCCTCCAGGACATGGTCTGGTCGCTGTTTGGCACCGTGGGATCGGTAACCCAGGCGCAGTTCTTCAACAAGAGCGATAATCGTACCGCCGACGATCTTCGCGGATTCCGCCAAAAAGAATTTGATGCCTTCGCCCAGGACACGTTCAAGATCCGGCCCGAACTCACTCTGAACTACGGCCTCCGCTACCAGTTCAATGGCGTCCCCTACGAAGTGAATAACTTGCTTTCAACGCTTTTTGTCTCTCCGAGCGGACCAGCGCCGTTTAACTTCGTGATCGCAGGACAAAAAGGCCAGGGCCTGCCGCCGCTTTACAACAACGACTGGCATGATTTCGAGCCCCGCGTCGGCGTCGCGTGGGATCCGTTCAGAGACGGCAAGACTTCGGTTCGCATGGGGTACGGCATTTTCCACGACCGCCTTTTCGGACAACTCCTGGGCCTCACGCGCGGTGATCCGCCTTTCCAGCAGAATTTCTTTGAGCCCTATTTCGGTCTCCCCACGGCGACAAACCCGCCTTGTCCGCCACCGGAAGTTCTAACCCAGCTGGGCTTGTGCATTGGCCCGGCTGCTTCCACGCTGACTCCGCCGCCGACGCTGTCAACCACCCCCGCAGTCAACAATGGCGCAGGCGACCTGCCGTTCCTCATCGATCCCAATCTTCGTATGCCTTACAGCCAGAGCTGGAATTTTGGCGTGCAGCGTGATTTCCCCGGTAGCTTCATTATCGAATTGAATTACGTGGGTTCAAAGGGAACCCGTGTTCTTCGTCTGGTGGATGGCAACCCTCCGCAACCTGCTCTGGTAGCCCAACTTGAAGCCTTCTGCGCCCAGCCGAATCCCTTTAACTGCACGCAAGCCACCTTGCAGTTCGACAATCTCTGGTTCGGGGCCGAGTCCGGGAGTCTGCCTTTCGATGCGGTCAACAATAACGCTTTTCTGCACGCGGAACTTTTCAATAACGCGGGCTCGTCCATCTATAACGCCATGCAGGCGAATGTGACCAAGCGCATGTCCAACGGACTCATGCTCCAGGCCGCCTATACCTGGGCACACGCCATTGATAACTCCTCCGACCCGTTGACTCCCGCGGCCGGCAACAACGAGTTCCCCCGCAACTCGCTCGACCTCAACGCTGAGCGCGGCAATGCCGATATCGACGTTCGACAACGCCTGGTGCTCAACTACTCTTGGGCGCTTCCCCTCGGCCGCGGCCACGACCATCTTGCTGAAGGCTTTGCCGGCAGGGCCTTTCAAGG
>JASIKQ010000358.1 GCA_030049565.1 Candidatus Sulfotelmatobacter sp. | reverse complement strand
CGCCGCTGTGGAAAATCGGGCCGGCGTTCGAGCCGAAGATGGTAGCTATTGTCGCCATGTCGTTGGACTTCACGGCATCGTAGAGAGCGAGAACGGCATCGCCAGGAGAGGCGAATGTCTTCTCGTTGCCCTGTTGCGACGTGGCTGGACTGGACAGAAGGACAATCAAGAGAGCTGTCGCCACCGACGGTGGCAGGACTCGATGGAGGAATGAAGTACGTGTCGAGGAAGAGTCTAGCGGGGTTTTCACGTTCGTGTTCTCCTTAGCGACGCCTTCCGCCTCCGCCTTGGCGTCCACCGGCGCGGTTTCCACCTGCTCCTCCGCCGCGGACTTCAAGACTCTGCTGGCCGCGAGCGCTGTTCGTCCGAGCATTACCACCCTGGCTGTAATTGCCGAATGCAGTATTGGCGGAACCACGGTTGGCCTGCTGAGCGTAGCCACGTTCGGGCTGCCGTTGATTTTGACTGAAACTGGCAGCGCTGTTATTGCCGGGTCGGTTCGCCTGCTGCCCGAAATCGCGGGCGCTCTGACGGTTTTGATTGGCAGGGAGCGACTGGCTCGACTGGTAACCCGGACGATTCTGTGATTGAAATCCTGAGCGGTTCTGCTGATTGAAATCGCGACTCTGTTGATTGAAATTCGGTTGTGTGGTGCTGCGTTGCTGTCCGAGATTGGACTGGTTTGTGTTTCTGAACTGCTGCTGGTTGCGCTGCTGATTGAACTGGGGGGTGCCGTAGTTGTTGCTGAAGTTATTGGTGCGATAGTTGGCGTTGTTCGCCTGGCCCCGGTTAACGTTGTTGTTGGTGAAGTTATTCCGATTGATATTGTTCGTATTGATATTGTTGCGATTGAAGTTGTTGAAGCTAGCATTATTGAAGTTGCGATTGTAGTAGTTGTTGCGATTGACGAAGGTATTCGATGTCGAAACCCACGTATTGTGGTTGTATACGACGGTGGAGTTGTGCCAGCCACATCCCCAGGAGTTCCATCCCCATCCGCAGCATCCACCTCCGCCACTGATGGCAGCTCCCACTGCGATACCCACTCCAAATGAAAGCAGGCTGGTCGCGACCATTTCTCCGGTTGAGTAACCGGGATAGACAGGTACTGGAGCTCCATAGACCGCTGTGGGATTGTAGGTTGGGACATAGACGACATTCGGCTGCGCGGGTTGAATAACGATGGTTTGCGGCGGAGATTGCACGACCGTCACTTGGGACTGACCCGACGACGCGCGTGCCGACTGTGCGCCGGGCGCCTGACGCTGTACAGAGACATTCTGCAGCGGGCTGCTCTTGAGATTGCCCGCGTCATAGGCGCGTTGACGCATTATCTGCACAGCATTCATCACGCTCTGAGGAATGTTGTAGTAGGCGTCGCCGAGAGCCGAGGTCCACGAGAGATTTGAGGCCATCTGTTGCAGGACATCGGGAAACTGTGTGAGGCCTTTTACGCTCGCGTCCCACGGTTGCTGATCCACGGTCTGCATCAGCTGTGCGCCCTTCAGAGCAGAATGAGCTTGCAGCCACTGATAGGCTGCGGTGATCTGGTCGGGATAGGTAGAAGCCGCGAGGACTTGCGCCAGCAGATTATCTGGGAAGAGTGCGATTGGGGCGACAAGCTGAGATACTTGATCGGGCGTCGGTGTTGCGTAGGTCGTTGCTGGGGCCTGCTCATGCTGAACAGTGGGGCTCGACGGGGACGATTTCTTGCTGCAAGCGTCCAAACCGGCGTTGGTCACGACTAGGCTCGAAATGAGAAGGAGGGAGATGGCCTGCTGAAGGTTTGCCATAGATCATTGATCGCTCGTGCTGATTAACCAGTCTCACGTTCCACACCAGAGCTGTCATTCTCAGCAAGGCGCGCCGTAGAAAAGGGCCATAATTAATTCTGAGCGGGGCAAGAATCTCCGTCATCTGTCAGAATTGACAGCTGATGCCTCGCGCCCTGCGACGATTCGTAGCCCCTCTGTGGGTGAGGAAAGAGAGGATCGCGGAAATGCGATGTCAGATCGAGGCACAGCAGTAACATCTGTTCTTAATAGCTTCCCTTCCATCTGAAAAACACCTCCCGCGCCGGGTCAGAGGTTTCTGACGAGAAAATCTTGCTGTTTGTTACACGAATAAGGGGGCGTACAATATACTTGGTTTACTTCGAGCGATGTCGGACGACGTCCAATCTGTCGGATTAAGATGGCGATTTGGGGGGAGGGTCGAAGGCTGTTGCGACCTTGCAACGAACAAGCCGCCGTTCTTATGTCATCTTCTTAGGTGGTGGGCAACTCTCAAGTGATTTTTGGGTCCGACTAGACTGGGCGGAACCGCGTGGACAAATCTCCGATTCGAGTTCTCATAGTGGACGATTACGAGCCTTGGCGTCGTTACTTCTCAACGTCGCTTCGGAAGGAGCCGGGACTAGAGGTTATCGGCGAAGTGTCAGACGGACTGGCGGCCGTTCAACAAGCGAAAGAACTGCGACCAGACCTGATCCTGCTAGACATAGGTCTTCCTACACTGAATGGGATTGAAGCCGCTCGCCGAATCCGAGAAGTTTCCCCGGCGTCCAAAATCCTTTTCGTGAGCGAAAACCGCTCGGCTGACATTGCAGAAAAAGCCTTAAGCACGGGTGCAGGTGGCTACGTCCTGAAATCGGATGCGGCCGGTGATCTATTACCTGCTGTGAAAGCGGTTCTCGCAGGCAAGCGGCTTGTCAGCGCCAGTTTGGCTGATCGTGGTCTTAACGGCCCACCCGATCCGCAGAGTGGCGCTCGTTTTCACCGCGACAACGTAGCGACATTCACCCAGCCACAGAACGTGCGGATCGCCCGCCATCACGAGGCGGAGTTTTATTCTGACGACGGCAGTTTTCTCGATGGCTTTACACAATACATCGGCGCTGCTTTCATGGCCGGAAAAGCGGTGGTTGTTATTGCGACCGAGTCACATCGGGATGGCCTTCTCCTTAGACTGAAGGCACACGGATTAAATGTTGGATCCGCCATTGAGGAGGGACGATACATTGCCTTGGATGCTGCCGACACGCTCTCGGCATTCATGGTCAACGGCTCGCCCGATGCCGTTCGATTTCTGAAAGTCACAGGCGATCTTATCCTGGAAGCGGCGAAGGCTGTGAACGGGGAGCCTTTCCGCGTTGCCGCTTGCGGGGAGTGTGCGCCTCTCCTATGGACGCAAGGTAATTTGGAGACGGCAATTCTAGTCGAACACTTGTGGAACGAGACAGCGATAACACACAAATTCGAAACTCTTTGTGGGTATTTATTGAGCAGTTTTCAGGGGGGCGTAGGTAGCTACGCTTTCGAGAAGATATGTTCAGCGCATTCAGCTGTTCACTCCCGGTAAGAACATTCTGACCTCTAAATTGCTCGATGTTCACCCAGCCACCTGTTGCACCTCGCGCCCCGGCTCCAGCGGCACACGAACACGGATGGTAGTTCCACCCATCGGTCTCGATTCAATCGAAATCGTTCCATTCACCAGCCTTACCCGCTCCTGCATGCTGGTGAGGCCCAGACCGCGACCTTGCCTTGCAGCTTCTGTATCGAACCCCTTGCCCAAATCTCTGATCGTGAGATGAATCTCACCTGACTCTTCTTGGAGTTGCACTTCAATCCGTTTCACCCCACTGTGCTTGGCGGCATTGTGCAGGGCTTCTTGTAGAACTCGAAAGAGGCAAAGCCCGATTTCTGGTGGCAAAGTGCTTCGCACATCGTGTTTACAGTCGATCTCCATTTTCTGTCGCTCGCCAAATTCCATGCACCAGCTTCTTATCCCGGCAATCA
>JASIKQ010000357.1 GCA_030049565.1 Candidatus Sulfotelmatobacter sp. | reverse complement strand
CGCACTCAGTGAATACGCAAACGGACTCGAAGAGGGGCATAGCCTACGTTTTTGGAGGATTTTCCTTGCGGTCGGGCTCCGTAAATCCGAGAGCATAGGGATCTTCAGGGTTAAGCAGTCTCTTCTTGTAGGCTTCCATTATCTCGTCCGCCACTTTACCCGTGCCGAGTTTGGATGTAGAGGTTGGCAAATTACCGTACATCCGCAGAATTCTCTTCTCCACGTTGCCCAATTTGGACAGGTCTCCCTTGTATTGCTTGGATTCGTCATAAGGAAGCGGAAATTTGCGCTTAGGCTGCGGCTCGACTTTCCTGGCCTCTTCTGGGTAGAGCGCCTCTTTAGCCAGCCAATAATGAATGGCATCGGCGGCGCGGCGGTCTTCCAGGTTAGCCCACAGTTTCCACCAGGGCTTGCGCGAGGCCAGTAAATTGGCAATGTAGCGCAGGTCTTCGCGCTTACTCTTTTGATTCACCACCTTGGCCCAGATCGCTTCGTCTCGGGTCGGATTCGTGGCGATCCAGAAACCATAAGCGTCTTTACACACCTCTTCGGGGATAAGAGATCGCCCCTCTAAGCCGCGCGCCTTTTGCCACTCCCAGATGATGTCTATGGCCATGCCACTTCGCGGCGTGTCATTGACAAACCGAACCATCCAGCGGCCCGCGACAAACAGATCGCCACCGCAAAATGATCCTTGTGGCGGAAAATACTTCTCGCGCCATTCTGCAAATTTCTGCTTCAGCATTTTCTTAATCGCTCTCCATCGTGTCCGGATCGAGCGCTTCCAGTTCGGCGATACAGCGGACCATTTCCTCGAACGTGATGTCGCACCCAGCGTAGATATGTCCCACGCAGCGGCCTCCGGTAGTGAAAACCAGCCGGTCGCCTTCGGGGCTCGTGACCGTGCAGAGTTCTACGCCGCCTGGAAGCGTCTTGCGTTTCGCCATGACTTACTGTCCCAAGTATCGCAGAAATCCGTCCTGCTCTAACCCATTGGCACGATAGCCGAGAAAGTAGCCGTCCCCCTGCGGAACCGAGAGAATGCCGCGAGTGATCGGGATCAGCCCTTCGCTGTACGAATCCACGGTCAGCGCGCCGCCGGTCCCGGTCAGCCGGAACCAGGGATGCGAAGTTTCCGGTAGGGTCACAGCGGGAGAAAGCGGCGTTGGCAACTGATAACCCGTCCCCGGCGAGAGTGGCACCACACTGAAGCCGTTCTGCCATCCAGCGGGCTCGGTGAAGAAATCCTCTAAGCCATAGAAGGTGCCGCTCGCGGAATCGTACTTGCCGAACAGGAAATTCCACAGCGTGCCCGCTGCGGGCTGAAACTCGATCTCAATCTGATCCGGCTCCAGAAGCGGATGGATGAACCCGCACAGTTGATTCGCAGGCACACTCGCCGGACAGGTGATGCGAATACTGCCGCCTAACTGAGTCGCGGCAGTCGCGCCATTCACCGCCGTCCAGCCGATCCACGTTGGCGGCGTCACGGTAGCTTGCGTGATCGCGGAAGCTCCCGGCAACCCAGGAGGACCCTGTTCTCCGGGACTCCCAGCCGGTCCCTGCACGCTGGGGCCTTGCGGACCAACTGGCCCAGGAACTCCAGGCGCACCATTACTCCCATTTTTCCCAGGAGGTCCGGCCGGTCCTGGCGGGCCGACTACAGTGGGGATGACCACGCAGGCGTAACCCGTCTGGCCGTCGAGCGTGATGCTGATTGGGACTGCGGGTGGGGTGCAGCTTGGTGGCGAGAACCAAGCTGGTTTGGGCTTCTCGGCGGCTGCCGCTATCGCGAGAGCAGCGAACCCCAGCAGGAAAGATTGGTATGCTTTCATGGATTTTTCTCCCTTCTTTGGATCTACTGGAGTGGGATCGTTATCGTGACGGAACAAGATTCTCCCGGCTCTAACGATCCCCCTTGAACGCATGGTTTTGTTTGGTCTTCTCCGGCTGCCATTATGGTTGGCGTGGTAGTACATTGGCACATATCCACGTAATCCGGCGGAGCGATCATAATGTCGTATTGGTACACGAATCGCGGCTCCTTATGATCGTCGGGGTATGGCTTGTTGAGAACTAGCGGACCCTCCCAGATTTGCTTTCCGTGACTTTTGTTGCCATTCGAGTCCCAAGACCACCAGTCATAACCCTTACCCTCAAGCGCGACGACAGTGGCGTTAATCGTTTGCCCAAAGATCATCGCCACCTTGTAGCCCACGACCGATGGATCAAACCGCGCGTTACGGTTCATCGGATAAAGCATCCGTTTCCCTTTTTCGATTACGCCGTGAATCCACCACGTCCGTTGCGCCTGCTTAAACGCCGCCTCGGAGAAAGTGTATGCTCCAAAACTACCCCCGCCTTCGCGATCTCCTGCTTGCAACAGCCACAGTGGGGCTATTTGTCCAGGGGCCGATTCTTGCTTTGTGTGCCATCCATATTCGGCCAAAAAACTCTCAGGAAAAGCTAAATCGAGCGGTGCGCGACCTTCATCGGCCAGGAGTTTGAGATGCTTTTGAATTACTTTTTGTTGAGCATCGATGTAGATGTCTGAATAAGTCTTCTTTTGTGGTTTGGCTATGGCCGTTTGACGAGGCGCTTGTGCGGTCAT
>JASIKQ010000356.1 GCA_030049565.1 Candidatus Sulfotelmatobacter sp. | reverse complement strand
GATCTGAGCACAATGCGGCTCGATTCCTTTCGCACGCGATTGGGCGTGGTGCTACAGGAATCGTTCTTGTTTGACGGAACGATTCGAGAAAACGTGATTTTCTCGCGGCCTGGCGCGAGCGAAGGAGAGATGCTGCGCGCCTGCCGGATCGCCCGGGTTGACGAAGTTGCCGAATCGTTTGACGAGAAGTACGACACGATCGTGGGCGAGCGCGGCGTGAAGTTGTCGGGCGGGGAGCGGCAGAGAATTTCAATTGCGCGCGCCATTCTGGCCGAACCTCGGATTCTGATTCTCGATGAAGCAACTTCCAGTCTTGACTCGGAATCGGAACAGATGATCCAAGAGGGGCTTTCCTATCTCATGCAGGGACGAACAACTTTTGTGATTGCTCACCGGCTCTCGACCATTCGCAGAGCCGATCAGATTCTGGTGATGGAACAGGGGCAAATCCTCGAACGCGGCACGCACCAGCAACTCTACGCCGCGCACGGGCGTTACTACGACCTCTACACGCGGCAGCATGGGGTGGAAGAGAATTTGTTTCTCGCCCCCGGCGAGGGAGATAAAGTAGAAGCCTCAAACGGCGGTTCCGATGGACGCAACGGCAATGTGAAAGCGGATGCGCTGGGCGTGCTGCGGGGCGAGGTGCTCTAGGGAAATGAGTACGCTTCAGGGCCAGCCAGCGGAAATTGCCACAAAAACTACGGCTTCGACGGTCACGACCGACGTAATCCGTGCGGAAGAACTTCGACGACATTACCGCATGGGCGAGACCGTCATCCGCGCGGTGGATGGAGTATCGCTTAGCGTTCGTACCGGCGACTTTGTGGCTCTACTGGGAAGCTCCGGTTCCGGAAAATCTTCGGTCTTGAATTTGCTTGCCGGCCTTGACCGGCCTACTTCAGGCAGCGTGAAGGTTCAAGGCCGCGACCTGGCGAAACTTTCGCGTGAAGAACTTTCGCGCTATCGCCTGCACACGGTGGGCATGGTGTTTCAATCGTTCAACTTGATTGCGAGCATGACGGTTGCGGAAAACGTGGAACTGCCTATGCGCTTTGCCGAAGTCGACCGCGGAAGGCGAGACGCGCTGGCGCGTGAGGCGCTCGCGCGAGTCGGTTTGCAGGCGCGCATGAATCACAGGCCCAGCGAGCTTTCGGGAGGCGAGCAGCAACGCGCAGCGTTGGCGCGGGCTCTCATCAATCTCCCGCAGTTATTGCTCGCGGATGAACCGACGGGCAATCTCGACAGCCATACCGGAATCGAGATCATGAACCTGGTGCGCGAATTCAATCAGCAGTTGGGGATGACAGTGGTGATGGTGACGCATGAGCGTGCTTTGGCCGAACGCTACGCGCAGCGCTTTATTTTTCTCGCCGATGGCAAGCTAGTGGGCGATGAAATGAATTCGTCGTCAGCACTTAGACTTGGCGAACACCGGCCAGGAGTAGAGGGAGAGCGTTAGTGAAACTTCCCGATCTCACTGAACTCGCTGTACGCAACCTGCGCGAATCGGTTCTGCGAAATTCGCTGACCACGATTGGCATTTCGGTCGGCGTGGCCTCGCTCGTGGCCATGCTCTCGCTGGGCATCGGGCTACAACAGCTGGCGTCGCGGCGATTAATGAAGTCGGGATTGTTCGATACGGTCGTGGTAACGTCCCGCCGCGATCTGCGGAATTTCGGCCGTGATGAAAATGCCGGCGCGCCACCTCCGGGTGAAAGCAAAATTCTGGACGAAGCCGCGCGGCAGGAAATTGAGCACCTGCCGAATGTGACCGAAGTTTATCCCGATATCCGCTTTCCCACCACATTGCTCTACCAGGAGAAGCCGCATTTGACCATGGTGGCGGGATTACCTTCATCGGCAAAATCGAATGACGCGTTCGAGTCGCTGCAAGGGCAGTTTTTTTCCTCGGGTATGGCGCACGAAGTCGTGATTCAGAAAGCATTCGCTGAAGAACTGCTGGGTAAGACTCCGAAGCCGAGGCTGGACGAGACGAATGTCAAGGAATTGGCCGGCCCGCTTCTCGGCAAAGAGCTAACCATGCGCTACGCACAGCGGGAGACGACGGCGGCCGCGCCGTCCAGTAACGCTTCGACTTCCGAAAATGAGGCTCTTGCGGGGGCCGCTTATTCCGTGGTTTCGCGCGAGCTGACGCTGAAGATTGTGGGAGTGGCCGATCTCGATCCTGAGAGCATGCGGGGGCCAACCCGGGCGCGAGTTTTTCTGCCGCTGCAGCTGGCCGAAAGCCTGCACATCATGCTGCCAACCGATCTGCGCGAAATTTCACGCGCAGCCAGCGATCAGCCCGTGTATTCATCCGTCAGCGTACGAGTGAAGGACCCGGCGCAGATACGGGGGGTTGAAGACGGTATCAAGAAAATGGGATTCAATACGTTTTCCATTCTTGATGCCACGCGCAGCCTGCAACAATTCTTCGCCGTACTGGATTTGTTCCTGGGAATTTTCGGCAGCCTGGCTCTGGCGGTTGCCTCGATCGGAATCGTCAATACGCTGGTGATGGCGATCTTGGAACGGCGCCGCGAAATCGGCATCATGAAGGCTATCGGTGCCAGCGACGGTGACGTGAAGAAACTTTTCTTTGCCGAAGCGGGAGCGATGGGTATTCTCGGCGGGGCGGTGGGTGTT
>JASIKQ010000355.1 GCA_030049565.1 Candidatus Sulfotelmatobacter sp. | reverse complement strand
TTCCGCCCGCGAAGATCGTTCCTTACATGGAGGTTCTCGGCATCCGGATGACGCGGACTGAGACTCACATGAGCAGCGAGTTACCACAGCACTTCGCCGACGAATTCGGCTGGCCGGAAATGGTCGCGCAGGTTGCTCACGTTTACAATTCGCTGCCGGCTGACGAGCGCGCCAAAACCGCAATTCTGGCCGGAAATTATGGCTCGGCCGGCGCCATCGATTTCTTTGGACCGTGGTACGGCCTGCCCAAATCCATCAGCGCTCACCAGAATTACTACTATTGGGGATTCCGCCAGTACACCGGAGAGAGCCTGATCATGCTGAACTGGAATCTCGAAGATGCTCAGTATTCGTGTAACGAAGTTGAGCAGGGTCCGAAGGTTGATCAACCCTTCACAATGGGGTGGGAACACTACACCATCCTCATATGCCACGGACTCAAGAGGCCCATGGCGGAAGCCTGGCCACATTTCAAGATTTGGGATTGAATTGAGTAATTTGATGACTGCGTAACTGGATGAAAAAACTTGGGCTTTTAAATTAGTCAATTACGAAATTACTAAATTACGCAATCGCTCAGCTCTAACTGGCGGCGGATTTCGCCGCATCGGGCATGGCCGGCTCCTCGAGCGCTTTTCGGGCTGCCACTGCTACCTGGTCGCGTCCCCCGCGTTTCGCCTGATACAGCGCGGCATCGGCGGCAGCCATCAAATCGTTCGGCGAATCACCGTGGTCCGGGAACACCGCCACCCCTACGGAGATCGTTACCATGCCCATCGATCTCCCCTGATCTGTCACTGTCAATTCCTTTATCTTCAAACGCAGGCGTTCGGCGCGCGCCTGCGAAGCTTCCGCGTTCGCTGTCGGCAGGACGACGACAAACTCTTCGCCTCCAAAGCGGCAGATGAAATCTTCCGCTCGAACGCTTTTCACCAGCGAACGCCCGGCTTCGCGCAGGATGGCATCGCCGGCCTCGTGACCGTAGGTGTCGTTAAAGTTTTTGAAGTGATCGAGATCAATCATGAGAACGCCCAGAGGGTATGCCCCTCGTGACGCGCGCCGTATTTCCCGCTCCAGTAATTCTTCCAGGTAGCGGCGGTTATACAAACCGGTCAAAGAATCGCGCAACGACTGCATGCGCAGCGCCTCCCGCAGCCGGATGTTGGCGATCGAGAGTCCCACCTGACCGGCAAATGTAGTCTTGAAGGAAAGCTCGGCTGACTCCAATTGGCCAGCCATCGTAGCCTGCAAATGCACGATGCCGAGCGCTTCCCCCTGCGCCAGAATGGGGATACAAATGTACGAGACATTTACGCCTTCGGCGTGCGAGCATCTTGCCGTGGAATCGCGCAGCGCCACCAGGTGCGCATGCCCGGTCCGTAATGCCCAGCACGCTGCGGAATCGAACTCTGTACTCGGGATCTGGCATTCATTCCACGACCCCGCTATTTCTGCCTGGCTGCGAGTTGGGTTGAGCAGCGCCACCCATCCCCGTAGCGCAGGGAATATTTTTGGCGCAAAACCTAAAGCCACTGAGATCACTTCATCCCGGCTGATGCAGCTCTGCAACAGTTCCCCCATCTGGGCCAGCAGCGTCGCCCTGTCGGAGCGCTTTTCCAGATCTTTCATCATTTTTTCGTTTTGCTGATCCAGCTGCTTGCGGGCCAGGTCTTTCTCTAACATTTCCTGTTGTAGTTGCTGGTTTGCCTCAGCCAGCTGTGTGGTGCGCTCGAGAATCTGTTCTTCGAGAATCTGCTGATTCTGTTTTTGATCCTCGATGTCCGTACAGCTGCCGCACCATGTGATGATCGTGCCGCTGGAGTCTCGGACCGGGTTGGCGCGCACCAGAAACGAACGGTAAGTTCCATCTTTGCCGCGCAGGCGATACTGCACATCGTAGGGATTCCCGGTACGCAAGGCGGTTTCCCACTTGGCGATGCACGGATCAAAGTCATCGGGATGGACGAGCGCTACCCATCTCGCGCCTTGTAGTTGGTCGGACCTCACCCCGAGATAATCCAGGCACTTCCGGTTCGCGTAATCGACCGCGCCGTCGGGACTAGCGGTCCAGATAAACTCGGGCACTGCTTCCGCCATTGTCCGGAAATGCAACTCAAGCTGGTGGGACGTATTGGCCCTGTTTCTTCGCGAAAGGACGAACCTGCAGAATAACAACGCAGCCGAACCGATCAGCAGTATGGCGAGCAAAGCCGTTCGATAGTCGTAGCTTCCGTGGAGTAGGGTCATTGCTCCCATGCGGGCATAACTCCTGGCTATTCCCCTGATCTACATATCGGCAGGGGTTGGCCGGACCCGCGTGAGAAGACACTAAGTTTCCTTGGGATTAGCCGTGGCCGCATGGGTCGCTGTTTTCCTTTGCGGCTATCCTGGCGCCTAGAGGCTGTGGACAGAGCGCAAACAAAAGCCTCTCGGGCGAGAGGCTTAGCTCACGGTCTAGCTACTGACCACCACTCAACCAATATTCACGGTTCACTCCCCACGGGCTTCACATCCATTGTTTGCGGCGTGCCCGCGAGGAAAAAATTGTGATCGTAAAGATTGCGATACATCAGACCGGCAATCTCGGCTGCTTTCGGGCCAAATGTCGGCCGGCCGCCTTCGAGGAAGACGACCACTACAATCCGCCCGGCGCTGGTGTTGGCATAGGAAGCAAACCAGCCGAAGCGCGTGCCGTCATGCGAGCATGTTCCGGTTTTGCCCAGAATTTCTTCTTCGCTGAAATTCAGGCCCAGCCGCCGCGCCGTGCCGTATTGCACTGCGCCGGCCATGCCGTCAGAAATCTCGGGAATCAGCGGAGCGATATCGAGCCGCCGTTTCACGCGTGGCTGAAAGCTCGCTCTCTCTTCAGGAGTGATCGGGTGTTGCAGGTAATAAAGCGTACCGCCATTGGCGATGGCCGAAACCAATGCGCCCAATTGCAAGGGCGTCATCGAGATTCCTTCACCGAAGGAACACATCTTTCCCACACCGCCGAGCTTCTGCGGAATCACTTCATCGGGATATTCGCCCAACTGTTCGCCGGGGATATCGTAGCCAGCCAGTTCGCCCAGGCCGTACTGATGCGCGTAGTAGGCGATTTTTTCAAAACCAAGCTTGCGCCCTAGTGCTTCGAAATATGGATTATTCGAGTGGGCCAGAGCTTCCGTGAGATTCATCCGGCTGCGGCCGCCGAGCGAAACTTCGGTTTCCTTCGAGATCAAGCCTTCGTTCAATGCCGCCAGCGCCACAGAAAGTTTGATTGTCGAGCAGGGCTGCGCCCCGCTGGAGAGCGCCAGCTTCTGATTGACCATGGCCAGGATGCGTCCGCTAGTGGGCTCGATCGCGACCACCGTCCCATTCATGTTTCCCAGTGCATCAATTGCCGCTTGCCTTACGACCGGATCTTCGCCTTCTGTAAGGTCGCCCGCTCCGATTCCTTCCGCGTACGAACTCATGAAAAATCGCTCATGATATCCATGCCGCCTTGCGCCCGCAGGGGTGCGGGTGAAGCTGGCGTGCGCGCCTACAATATGCGCCGTCGTGCTGTGCACTGCCGTCCTGCGGCTGCTGGCAAGATGATGCATCCGTCGCCGCGCGTGCGGGCTCTCATTTAATAACTTTGTGGATTTTGCTTTGTGAGTGTTCAGCGCATGTGTATCGACGTGCGCCGCCCACAGTGCCGGCGCCAACCATAATCCTGTCACAACCGCTAGCAGACGAAGAAAACGACTCCCCACCATCGTTCTATCTTTCCCTTGCTCCGGATTTTTCACCGGGCTTTCGATTAGTTACTGCACGAACTTTGCCAGTGGATGGCTTGCGGCTCGCAAATCAGGCCAACTCCGCGATAGTAGGGCAGTTAGCGCTTAGAAGCAATAACAAACTTGGTTTCCTCTAAGGAATCGTCCCTTAGCGTAACCCATTATGGGATAATCGCTTACAGCGTCGTTACTTTGGTCCTAGAGGCCCCGGTAACGGTTACTGTTACAGAAACATTGCGACCCTGTGCGCAAAACTTTGCGTCTTTCCACCCAGCCGGCTCGCCCAGGTTCCAGTTTTCTTTCCGAAAATTCCAGCGCGCCGCGGCCCCGATTCCTAAACCGTACGGGATCCGAGGAGCGAGAAGTCAAGACTAGAAGCTTCTTCTCTCACATCACCTCACCACGCTTGCGCAGAAAGGCCGGCACATCCAGATCATCCTGCTCA
>JASIKQ010000002.1 GCA_030049565.1 Candidatus Sulfotelmatobacter sp. | reverse complement strand
CCGGCCTGATCTTGCACCGGATCAACTTGGAATCGCCAAGCGACCCCTCGATGCCAAACTCATTCGGCGCGACTTTCCAATTCTTGAAGAGCGGGTGCATGGTCGGCCACTGGTCTGGCTTGACAATGCTGCAACCACACAAAAACCGAATGCAGTGATTCAACGTATTTCCGAGTTCTATCAACACGAGAACTCGAACATTCATCGCGCTGCGCACGAGCTCGCTGCACGGGCCACCGACGCCTACGAAAGCGCACGCGAAAAATCGCGCCGCTTCCTGAATGCGTCAACCACTCGCGAGATCGTTTTCGTGCGGGGTGCGACCGAAGGTATCAATCTTGTGGCTCAGAGCTGGGGCCGCCGCAACGTTCGCGAGGGCGACGAAGTTGTGATCACATGGTTGGAGCACCATGCCAATATCGTTCCCTGGCAGATGCTTTGTTCGGAGAAGGGTGCGCGGTTACGCGTGGCGCCGGTGAATGATCGCGGAGAAATCATTCTTGAAGAGTATGAAAAACTTCTTGGCCCGCGTACACGCATCGTGTCGTTCAGCCAGGTTTCAAACGCTCTTGGTACCATCACACCCGCTCGTGAGATGGTCGAGATCGCACATCGTTACGGCGCACGTGTGCTGGTCGATGGCGCGCAAGCCGTCTCTCACATGCCGGTGGACGTGCAAACTCTTGACTGTGACTTCTACGTTTTCTCCGGGCACAAGGTTTTTGGGCCCACGGGAATCGGAGTGGTTTACGGCAAGCTCGATCTGCTGGAGACCATGCCACCGTGGCAAGGTGGCGGCAATATGATCTCCGACGTTACGTTTGAAAGAACCACGTATCAGAGTTCTCCCGCGCGCTTTGAGGCAGGGACCGGCAACATCGCCGATGCGGTGGGGCTGGGAGCAGCGCTCGATTATGTGGGCGAAATCGGCAGAGAGAATATAGCTGCTTACGAGCACGATCTTCTGAACTACGGGACGGCGAAACTGCTTACGGTACCCGGCTTACGCCTGATCGGTACGGCTCGGGAGAAAGCCGGCGTGATGTCGTTTGTTTTGGACGAGGTCCGCACCGAGGATGTAGGCGTCGCGTTGACCGAAGAAGGAATCGCAGTGCGCTCCGGCCACCATTGCGCGCAACCAATCCTGCGCCGCATGGGCGTCGAGAGCACAGTTCGCCCGTCACTGGCGTTTTACAACACCTGCGAGGACATCGATGCGCTGGTCGCTGCGCTGCTACGCCTCCAGGCCGGGCGTGGCCATCGCAAACTGTAACCGAGGTTGCTGATCATTATGGAAGCGGAATGATTCCGCTTCCATGGTTCTGCGTACTAAATCTGGTAATCGATATCTTCCATGATCCGCTGAAGGGATGCGCTGAATCAGGCTCCAGTCAAGCGATTTGTAGGGGCCAATGGATCTGGCTTCGCTGGCGCGTTCGGCCGAGAGGAGAGCAGCTGGGGCAGATGTGTCTAAGGTCGCGTCGGGATCTGAAGTCCCTGTGCCTGCAGTATCCGTAGGAGTGAGTTCGAGGTCACGATTCTTCCCATCAGATTCGCTCATAACCGCCCGTGGGGAATCGGTAAAGTCTAGCACGGACGGTGTTCGGAGATTGGTTTCAACTTTAGAGCAGTCAACTGTTGAAACATCCCCATAGCGCTCACCGACCTTCAAAAAGGCGAACAAAAAGCGCAAAGTTGTGAGAACGCATGATTTCGACATCACGAACAAAAGCGTGGTCTTTAGCCTGACAGAGAATGAGCTAGGAGTTGTTGAGAAATTGCAATTCACTCAGATGGTGTTTTCGTCTACTGGCTGGCTTCCCGAAATAGAACGGCATTGTGGGTATTTGGGCCCCGCACCATGACCACCCACTTTCCGTCCGGAGAATACTGCACGAAACCACCATCGGCGGCCGTGTAATGTGTGATCTGTTTCTCTGGGCCGCCTCCCAGCACCGGCAAGGACCATAAATTCGGCACTCCATTCCGGATATCCTGTATTGCAATCGAACGATTGTCGGGCATCCAACTGATCCCGCTGATCGCGTACCATACCGTTGAAGGAACGGGATATTCCGACTCTGCCTTGCCCGTAGCGGTTGAAATCGTGACGTACACTCGAGCGCCATCCTTTCGAGAGGTCATAAAAAGCAGGTGTTCGCCATTTGGAGACACGCAGGGAGCACCGACCGCAGGCTTCTCGGAGAGTTGCACGGGACTGCCCCCGGCGACGGATAGCTTGAACATCGCCGTCTGTCCGGGAATCCTTCCAATGTAATAAACTGCGTCGTCCGTTGGCGCGCATACCGGATTCGATTCGCCGGCTCCATTAGTCAGCTGCACCGAGGAACCGGTCTTCAAATCGAGCTTCCAGAGGTGCTCGACGCCCAGGGAGTCGGTGTCGTAGACGATACTTTGCCCGTTCTCGCACGCGATTGGCGAATCGTGAAACCGTCCGTCAAACGTCAACTGACGCATGTTTTGCCCGTCGATGTCGGAAATGAAGAGATCCCAATTTTCCGCGTGATCGCCGGTGTAGACGATGCGATTGTCCGGAAGAATCGAAAGACCGTGCCCTCCATCCTCCCATCCGTTGGTTATTTGCCGCGCTGCATCGGGCGAGCCGGCGGGAGCAGCCCACAGGGCAATAGATGTGTCCCATTGTGTACCGACAATCGCTTTGCCGTCTGCCGACACCGATACCGACTCATACGTCATTAAATC
>JASIKQ010000354.1 GCA_030049565.1 Candidatus Sulfotelmatobacter sp. | reverse complement strand
ACCCTATGTCTTTTCGTGGGTCCGCTGGTTTCTCGAGGACCTTACCGTGCTTTTGCGACAAGCCTATATAACCGGCCACCTCCGTACCCTCCCTTTTCTGCCTAAGTGCATCGGCGCTTTAGCGCCTGAAATGCGCCGGACTTCCATCCCGCGGGGATCGAAGCGACTGAAAATCCGGCAAACCTCGGTTTCCAACTGACATCGAAAGGTTGCCACGTTGGCGTCGCGTATTCCTTGCTCTAGGGTGAACTTCTACGGGGAGTAAGATGAGAAAAATTCAAGCCGGTTCTCTGTGCGAACCGGCATTCATACCCGGCCTCCACGCACAGAGAAGAAACGAACGCACAGAAATTCGCATTCCCCGGGTAGCAGCGCGTTTTAGGGGTGAAATCGGATTTTCAGAAGGGGACCCCACATGGCCCATGCCGTTGCCTTAACCGAGGAACAATTGAACGCTTTGCGTCAGCTCGATAGCTGCATGGTAGCCAATGCAGTCGAGAGATTTAACCTGAGACTGCGAAATACGGGATTTACCAATGCCGCGGTTCGATGCATGTTCCCCGATGCGGCGCCCGTAGTTGGATATGCCGCCACGGCGCGGTTACGGGCCGGTGAGCCACCCATGGTGGGCAGCATGTTCCATGACCGCACCGATTTCTGGAACTACATTCTGGAAATTCCGATGCCGCGAATTCTGGTGTTGGAAGACATGGATGATCCTCCCGGCCAGGGAGCATTTGTGGGGGACGTGCATTCTGCGATTTTACGGGCATTGGGTTGCGTGGCCTACGTGACAAATGGGGCAGTCCGGGAATTGCCGGCGGTGGAGGCAAATGGAATTCAGTTGTTTGCCGGGAGCACGGCCGTATCGCATGCTTACGCCCATATCTTCGATATCGGCAAGAGCATCGTAGTCGGCGGCATGGAGGTGCATCCCGGAGATTTGTTGCACGGCGACCGGCATGGAGTGCTGACGATACCGCTGCAAATTGCCGGCGAGATTCCCGGAGTGGCGGCCGGCTTACAGCGGCAGGAGCAGAAAGTAATCGAGCTTTGCAAGTCGAGTTCTTTTTCGCTGACCCGACTGAGAGAGGCAATGAAAAATTTGGGGTAGCCGCTTATCGATTGTGGTGCAGCCCAGCCGAGGTCGAAAGCAGGAGATTTGAGTCCGAGGAACCTAAACGTATGATGCAGGCCGTTTGGATACGTCAAACAACTCGAGATCGCGCAGGTGCGTGGTTCGTTTCTTTGCTCTCAGCGATTGGTTTATTTGCGTCGGTCATCGGCCTCTCCTCGTGTTCAGCAAGCGACAAAAAGGTCGAGGCAGGCGCACCGCTGCCTACAGTTGGAGTGGCCAAAGTGGTGAAGAAATCGCTGGGCCGTGAACTGACGCTCTCCTCCGAGTTGGTCCCGTTCCAGGAGATTGACGTATATGCCAAGGAATCCGGGTACGTGAAGGATCTGAAGGTGGATTACGGAACCCACGTAAAGGCCGGAGAGGTGATGGCCGTGCTTGAAATTCCCGAGCTCGAAGCACAACTCCAGCAGGACCAGGAAGAGATCAAGAATGCGACCAATGAGGTAACGCGGGCACAGCACGAACTGGGGCGTTATCAAGCCATGTATAAAGCGCTACACCTCGAGTACACGCGCCTGAACGGTGTATTTCAGAGCCAGCCCGGGATCGTGGCTCAACAGGAAGTCGATGACGCGCAGGGCAAAGATTTGGCCGCCGCGTCCCAAGTGGACGCAGGTCAGGCGGCTCTGGATGCAGCGGAAAGCCAGCTCGGAGCGGCCAAAGCGAAGTTGATACACGACCAGACCTTGTTCGATTACTCGAAGATCACCGCTCCTTTTTCCGGCGTCGTGACCGAACGCTACGCCAATCTTGGGACTCTGATGCAGGCCGGAACTGGCTCCAGCACCCAGGCCATGCCGCTCGTGAGGCTCTCAGAAGACGACTTGTTTCGTCTTGTGATTCCAGTTCCCGAAGCTTACGTTCCCTACATCAAGATTGGAGAACAGGTCAATGTCCGCGTTCCCTCGCTGGGCCGCTCGTTTCCGGGAAAGATAGCGCGGTTCTCGGTAGAAGTGCGGTCCGATACCCGAACCATGCATACCGAAGTCGATGTTCCCAACCCGCAGAAAGTCCTGCTGCCGGGGCTTTACGCCGAAGCCGATCTTCCGGTCGAGGAGAGACACGACATACCGTCCGTTCCCATACAAGCGTTGACTCACGAAGGCAACAGGACCGTTGCCCTGGTCGTAGGGCCGGACGGAACGGTGGAGCAGCGCCCGGTTCAAGTAGGCATTCAGACGAGCATGTACGCCGAGGTTCTTTCCGGGCTGAACGAGGGCGAGCAGGTTATCGTAAGCGACCGCAGCGGCGTAAAGCCCGGGGAAAAAGTTCATCCCCAACAGATTGAGGTGCTGGAATATCACGAACCGCCGGCGCAATAGTATCGGCGGCTGAGAAAAGCAGGATCAGCAGCATCGGATGCAGCAGCATCGGATAAGAATTATGCCAGGCTTTTCAATTCGCAATCCGTACTTCATCATCGTGATTTGTCTCACTTTGCTGGTCATCGGCGTGACCAGCATCGTGAACATGCCGATCGATTTATTCCCGCCGATTAATCTGCCCGAAGCCGTCGTCGCCACGTTCTACTCGGGCATGCCTCCGGAAGATATCGAGTTCGATATCACCGACCCTCTGGAGCGGTTTTTTACTCTTGGCTCCGGTATTGATCACATGGAGTCTCGCTCCATGCTCGGGGTCAGCATCATTAAGGTGTATTTCCAGCCGGGAACGAATCCCGACACTGACGCAAGCGAACTGGCAAATCTCGCTCTCGCCGATCTCAAACGTTTGCCTCCCGGCACCCTGCCTCCGGTTGTACTCAAGTTCGATGCATCCAGCCTGCCCGTGGCGCTGGTTACCGTCAAGGGCGAGGGACTCAACGAAACTCAGCTTCACGACTACGCCCAGTTCCAGATTCGTAACCAGATCGCGGTTGTGCCCGGCGCCGAAATCCCCATCCCGTTCGGTGGGAAGTACCGCCAGATCATGGTCTACGTCGATCCCTACAAGCTGTCATCCCGGCAACTCAGCTTGATGGATGTCGTCCACGCGGTTAACGGGTCGAACCTCATTCTTCCCGCAGGCGATGTGAAGATGGGCCCGTACGACTATTTCGTGTATTCCAACAGTCTGGTCGACAACATGGACCAGCTTGCCCGGGTACCGCTGAAAGTCGACGGCCACTCCTGGGTGACGGTGAATGATGTTGGGCGAGCCGAAGATGCCAACCAGATTCAATACAACGAAGTTCGCATCGACGGCCAGAAATCGGCTTATATCCCCATCATGAAACAGGGCGGAAACAGCAATACCATTGCCGTCGTCGATGGGGTTCGGCA
>JASIKQ010000353.1 GCA_030049565.1 Candidatus Sulfotelmatobacter sp. | reverse complement strand
GATTCCTCCGGCCAGCCCACGCAGAATCTTTCTCTTCCTATAACCGTGGTCCAGGACTATTCCCTCGGCAACTTCTCACCCCCTTCACCTCCTGGCCAGACAATCAACGCCGGCGGCAGCGCAACTTACAACTTCAGCGTGTTGGCTGTGGGAGGCGGCTACAATAACTCGGTCAAACTAAGTTGCAACATCGCTCCGCCAATGTCGGGGGGCTCGTGCAGCTTTTCTCCGAATCCCGTTCCTCCGCTCACGGCAGCTACCCCCACCTCGGTCGCGCTCACTATCACCACGCAAGGCGGAAGCAGCCAAATGTGGCGCCCACGTGCAGGACGCAGTCCCTGGCTCTATGCAGTCTGGCTATTTCTTCCGGCCTGGGTGTGTGCGGCAAGCATACGTCGCAAAAAAATCGCAGTGCGGCTTGGGCTGGCGCTCATCATTCTGTTTCTGATGTCTTCCTGCGGAGGTGGTGGCAGCAACGGCGGTACCACCCCCACTGGCCCGGGCGGCGCCACGCTCCCGGCAACCTACGCCATCACCGTGATTGGGTCGCCAGCCAGCATCAGCCAGCCCGCGGGTTCGACGGCCACGCTGACTGTACAATAACGAACACAGCACGGCCTGACCGTTGTTTCCAGAGGGCCAAGAGGCGTGACCGCGCACACCGACACACCGCACGCTGCCTGGATATGATTGCGGTTAGCTGCAGATATGACCGATTCTCACTACGACGTCATCATCGTCGGCGGAGGTATCGTCGGCCTCGCCGTCGCCCTAGAGATCACGAAGCGCTTTCCCCGCCTTCGCCTGCTGCTGCTCGAAAAAGAAGCCCGCGTCGGCCAGCACCAGAGCGGACACAACAGTGGGGTCATTCATTCCGGCGTTTACTACAAACCCGGATCACTCAAAGCCCGTCTCTGCGTCGAAGGCGCGCGAGCCATGCTCGACTTCTGCCGAACCCACGGCATCCCCCACCAGATCTGCGGAAAAGTCATTGTCGCCACGTACCAGGAAGAATTGCCGCGCTTAGAAGAACTGCATCGCCGTGGCGAAGCTAATGGAATCCCCGGTCTGCGCGTCATCGGCGCGGATGCGCTGCGCGCCATCGAACCCCACGCCACAGGAATCCGCGCCCTAGTAGTGCCTGCCACTGGCATCACTGACTATGCCGCCGTTTGCGAAAAATATGCGGAACTGATCGCCCAGCAAGGCGGAACAATCCAGACATCCACGCAAGTGACTAACCTCAAGAATCTCGCCGCAGAAACCGTAGTCGAAACCAGCGGACCGTCATTCACCACAAGGTATCTGATCAATTGCGCCGGCCTGTTCAGCGACCGCGTCGCCCGCATGGCTGGCGGCAACTCAGAGACAATCATTGTCCCCTTCCGCGGCGAGTACTACGATCTCATTCCCGAGCGCGCCTCGTTAGTGCGCGCGCTGATCTATCCCGTTCCCGATCCGCAGTTCCCGTTTCTTGGGGTTCACTTCACCCGCCGCATCAACGGCACCGTCGATGCCGGCCCGAACGCCGTCCTCGCCTTTCGCCGCGAAGGCTATCGCCGCAGCGATTTCAGCCTGCGCGATCTGGCTGCGTCACTTGCCTTCCCCGGCTTCTGGCGCATGGCGGCAAAACACTGGCGCAGCGGGATGGACGAATTCCACCGCTCGTTCTCGAAATCAGCGTTCGTCCGCGCCTTGCAGCGTTTGCTGCCTGAATTGCGATCGGAAGACTTAGTGCCCGACGGCTCGGGTGTGCGCGCCCAGGCTTTGCGCCGCGATGGCACCCTCGTCGATGATTTTCAGTTTGTTTCGTCAGGCAGGATGCTGCACGTTCTCAACGTTCCCTCGCCGGCAGCGACGGCTTCGCTCGTCATCGGCAGGGAAATCGTCGGCAAAGCTGAAAAGGAAGGGATTAGCCAATTAAGATGACTCGCGGCCCGCAATATCGTCATTAGCCTGTTATCCTGTGCCCTGTGTGTTTCGAGTTCCTAGCCGACTCTTTCTACATTCTCGTCCGCCTCGTCAACTCTCTAGCCGGGTCCACAGCGTTCGGCCCAACCTTCGCCATGGGCTTAACCGCCTTGCCGACCACCGCCGGCCTGGGCTCGCTCACATGCGGGCTATCGATCTCCGGAGCGCCGACTGCCTCGTTGCGCGTGCGAAACACGTACAGCACAACCTCGACCCGACTCGAAACTCCAAGCTTGTCGAAGATGCGGAACAAATAATTCTTCACCGTATGCTCGGTCAGTTTCAGCCGGGTTGCAATGTCGCGGTTCGATAATCCCTCGGCCACGCAGCGCACCACTTCCTGCTCGCGTTTCGACAGGATGGCTTCGCCCCGCGAATTCAGCATGCGCACCGGTTGCGACTCGCGCAGCGCCTCCAGTACGTAACGCAACTCTTCACTGCTCGCCCAAACCTGTCCCTCATACACGCAGCAGATGCAGCGTGCCAGTGCTTTCGAAGATTCGGTCCGTGAAAATACCCCTTGGGCTCCGCTGCGAAATGCTTCCACTACCGTTCCCGGGGTCGAAGCATCCATTAGCAACACAACTTTGGTCTGAGGATGCCCCGCTCGCACCCGGCGGGTTATATCAAATCCCAGCGTGGCCGAGTTCTCGAGCGTCGAGCTGACCAGCACGACATGCGGTTTTTTCTGCGCTACCGCATCCAGGATGTACGAACCCCTGGGTTCGATCCCGGTAACGTCAAATTGCCGGTCCTGCGATAACGATTCAGCCAGCAATTGGCTGCTCATGCGCGTGCTGTCGGCCGCCAAAACCCGAATCTTCTCCCCATTCCACTCCGGAGTTTCGTTTTGCCCCATCTTTTTCCTCTTTATCCTCTGTCGTGCCATTTATTGACGGACAAGGCTTGTTTAAGCGGGGGGGATCCAGATACTGCAACTGATGTGGGCACTCGCTCTGTCGGAAACTTCCCACAGGGACCGCTACCACCGGAGCACATCGTTACGGAGACTTTAGTCTCCGGGCTCTAAGCTGTAAATGGCACTTCAGTGCCATGCTCCACTCAGCCTCGGTAATGTAACTGGCGGCCCTTCATTACTCGAGCAGCATCGTGAGCAACGCCATGCGCACAAACAGCCCGTTTTTGGCTTGACGAAAATACAGCGCTCGGGGATCAGCATCTACCGAACCATCGAGTTCCACCGTGCGCGGCAGCGGATGCAAAATGAGCGCATCCGGCTTCATGCGTCGCAGCACTGAAGAATCGATGACATATGGTTTCAAACTATCCCCCTGTAGCCGATCCGGCCGGATTCTGGTCAGATAAACTACATCGGCCTCTCCGATGACTCGATCGATTCCTTTTTCGATCTCGTAATCGATGCCGTGCTCATCGAGATAATCCAGAATGTCTTTCCTCATCCGCAGTGCGGGAGGGCTGACAAAAAACAGCTTCACGCGGTCGAATTTCGCCAGCAGATAAGCCAGCGATCGGGCGGTACGACCCCTATCCAACTCGCCGATGATTGCCACGCGCAATCCGTCGAGTGGCCGTTCGCGGAAAATGGTGTACAGATCGAGCAAAGCCTGCGTAGGATGTTGCCCGCCATCACCATCGCCCGCGTTTATCACCGGCACGGGTGAAACCTGGGCTGCGCGCTTCGCGCCACCCTCTTCGATGGGGCGAAGTACGATCATATCGCAATAGCTGCCGATGATGCGGATCGTATCCTCAAGCTGCTCGCCCTCAACCGCCGACGAGAATGAGTGCGCATGTTCGGTTGAGAGAACGCTGCCGCCCAGCCGGTGCATCGCAGCTTCGAACGAGAAGCGCGTGCGAGTCGAGGGCGCATAAAACAGCGTCGCCATGATCTTGTTGCGAAAATCGAGCGAGCCGCCGCGCGCCACCACTCGCTCCATGCCCGCGGCGCGATCGAACAACTCCATCAACAACGGCACCGTAAACTGCTGCGACTCGACGACGTGACGCAGCTTCCCATCTCGTTGAACACCCGGCTGCGCCCGCGCAGGCACGCAAGTCTCGGTTAGTGACTCTTTCATATTCATCGCCCTCCCACAGGAACTTCAACCACGGGTTCCGCCATCGCTTCTGCCGCTGCTGTATCGGGAAATATCTGCGTGCCGGCCAGCCCGGCTACCGCTTTGCGCAAGTTCTCGCAAGAAGTGATGATCGCCTGCTGCCCGCCGGCCCGCAGAAACCGTAGCACCGATTCAATCTTTGGCCCCATGTTGCCTGGCGGAAACTGCCCACCGCCAAGGTAAAGTTCAAGTTCACTCGCGCTCACCCGGCGCAATGGCTGCTGTGCCGATTTCTTGTAATCCAGATACACGTAATCCGTGTCCGTGGAGATCACGAACAAATCCACGCCCAGACACGTGGCCAGCAAAGCCGATGCGCGATCTTTGTCGATAACCGCCTCCACACCCTCCAGCTTGCCATCCCTCCACACGACCGGAATGCCACCCCCGCCGCAAGCGATAACTAACACACCCTGCTCGACCAAATCTCGAATAACCTCAAACTCCACAATCTCAATCGGCTCCGGCGACGGAACCACGCGCCGGTAGCCGCGCGCCGCGTCCTCCACAATCTCCCAGCCGAACTGGCGCCTGCGCTCCTCGGCATCGGCGCGCGAATAAAAAGGCCCGATGGGTTTGGTCGGATGCCGCATCGCTTCGTCATCGATCGAAACCACCGTCTGCGTCAGAACCGTCACCACGGGAGTGCGCAGACCTGCCGCTTTCAGCTCGCTTTCGAGCGATTGCTGCAGCAGGTATCCGATCTCGCCCTGTGTCGAAGCGTCGCACACGTCGAGGGAATGTCCCGGAACCTGGCTGACGGCGCGTTCCGAGCGCAGCAGCGCCGCCCCCACCTGCGGTCCGTTGCCGTGTGTGAGCACAATCCGGTAGCCCTGTTGGCAAAGCCCCACGATCTCTGCAGCTGTGCGGCGCGCATTGGCCAGTTGCTCGGCGACGGTTCCCTTCTCACCCGTGCGAATGAGAGCGTTGCCACCGACGGCGAGAAGCATGGTCTTCATAAATTCGGCATAATTCGGCGTTTACGGATGTCCCATTTCCCGCAACTCCATCAGAGTTGGCAGCTTCACGAACTCGCTCTTCATCAGGTCCAGCATGATGGCCTTCTGCGCATGCAGCCGGTTCTCAGCCTGCTGAAAGACCAGCGAGTGCGGAGAATCGATGACTTCATCCGTTACTTCTTTGCCGCGGCGCGCCGGCAGGCAATGCAGAAAGATGGCATCAGGTTTGGCGTGCCGGAACAGCGGCATGTTCACCTGGTATGGCCGGAATTCTTCCTCGCGCCGTTGGGCATCCTCTTCCTGTCCCATGCTCGTCCACACATCGGTGTAGACCACATCTGCGCCCTCGACCGCCATCCGCGGATCGTACGTCAGATTGCAGCTTCCGCCGGTTTCCGTGCTACGCGCGTGCGCCCACTCAAAAGCCTCTGCGCTTGGTTGATGGTCTTCCGGCGTTGCCACCCACACGTGTGCACCCAACTGCGCGCCGGCAAACATCAGCGAGTGCGCAACGTTGTTGCCGTCTCCGACAAATGCAACTTTCAATCCTTCCAGATTGCCCTTGGCTTCCCACATCGTGAGGTAATCGGCCATGGCCTGGCAGGGATGGCAATAATCCGTCAGCCCATTGATCACCGGAATGCACGCATACTGCGCCATCTGCTCCGCCGTCTCATGCGCGAAGGTGCGAATCATGATGCCCTGCACCATGCGCTCGAGGTTCTTAGCCACGTCATACACCGACTCGCGCTTGCCCAGATTGATCTCCGCCGGCGAAAGGTAAAGCGAGAAGCCCCCGAGTTGCTGGATCCCCACATCAAAGCTGACCCGCGTCCGCAGCGACGGTTTCTCGAAGATCATGGCCAGAGTCTCGCGCTTCAACGCATCACAGTACGACAGGGGGTGAGCCTTGATCTGGCGCGCAAGAATCAACAGATACAAAATGTCTGAGGGAAAAAAATCCTTGATCGAAAGAAAATCTTTATTGGTCATAGCCACCCTCCTACGTCAGGGCTGGCACGTGCTCCCGGGCAAATTCGGCAAGCCGCGCTGCCAGGCCAGGCTTGGTCAGCTCTTCCACTTCGTATGCAACCCGCAGATTCAATTTGTCGATGTGCACCACTCGCGCTAGATCGATGGGAGTTGCAATCAACACCAGATCGCATGGAGTCCGTCGAATGGTTTCCTCCAGTTCATGCCGCTGCATCGCGCTGTATCCCATGGCGGGCAAGAGACTGGTCAGATGCGGATAGCGCTCATACGTGCCGCGAATCGATCCCACCGCATATGGCCGCGGATCGACCAGTTCGGCCGCTCCGAACTGCCGGGCCGCTACAATCCCAGCCCCATACGGCATTTCGCCGTGCGTTAGCGTGGGACCATCCTCCACGACCAGCACCCGCCGTCCTCTGATCTGATCGGGATCGCTCACCGTCACCCGGCACGCCATTTCGACAACCGCCGCTTTCCGGTTGCTGGCCCTTATGTTCTCCCGCACCGCCTCTATGTCTCGCTGCTGCGCCGTATCCACTTTGTTGATCACCACCACGTCTGCGCGCCGCAGGTTAACTTCTCCCGGGTAATACGCCAACTCATGGCCGGGACGATGGGGATCAACAACCACAACTTCCAAATCTGATCTATAAAACGGCGTATCGTTATTGCCGCCATCCCACAAAATGACGTCGCCTTCATGTTCCGCCCGCCGAAGAATGCGCTCGTAGTCAACCCCTGCGTAGACGACAGTTCCCTTCCGAATGTGCGGTTCGTATTCCTCCCGCTCTTCAATCGTGCACTGCTGAAGATCAAGATCCTCGAGCGTGGCGAAGCGCTGCACCGCCTGCGCCGCCAAATCCCCATACGGCATGGGATGACGAACGACCACCGGATTGCGCCCCTGCTGCCGCAGCTCCTCCGCCACCAGCCGCGACACCGGACTCTT
>JASIKQ010000352.1 GCA_030049565.1 Candidatus Sulfotelmatobacter sp. | reverse complement strand
CCGATGCGGTTGTCCTAGCTCTCGGCAATTTTCCGCCGAAGGACTTAACCATTTCCGGGCGAAACGAACTCTGCCGACGTTACGTCCCGAACCCGTGGTCAGTGAGTGCTCTCGATAAAATTGCCCCGGAGAACAGCGTGTTGCTGGTTGGCTCGGGACTGACCAGCGTGGATGTCGCAATTTCCCTAAGAGCGAGCGGATTTCTGGGCAAGATCCACATGCTTTCGCGTCACGGATTACTTCCACAGACGCAAAAGCGCACCGAGCAGTGGTCGGCCCGTTGGGATCATCCATCCATCCGAAGTCTTCGAGCTTTGGTGCGGCTGATTCGAATGGAAGTAGCGAAAGCTGAAAGACAGAATTGTGACTGGCAGGCCGTGATCGACTCCCTGCGGCCGTTTGCACAGGATATCTGGCGGTCGCTGCCCCAGCAGGAACGGAGGCGATTCCTTCGTCATCTGCGTGCATACTGGGATGTGCATCGTCACAGAGTCGCTCCAGAAATTGGCAAGCTGTTGCAATCCGAATTGGCTGAAGGTCGACTGAAGATCCATGCTGGCCGGATCACCGAATATCGAGAAAATGGCGACTCTGCGGAGGTAACTTACCGAAGCCGTCGCCACCGTGAGTCGAAAACGCTACGCGTCGATCACGTAATCAACTGTACTGGTCCGGACGGCGATTGCCGCAGAGTTGACAATTCATTGCTCACCGACCTCTTGGACCAGAAACTGGTCCGACCGGACCCGCTGTTTCTCGGGCTAGACACCGCTGAAAATGGCGCGCTGCTGGATGCCCGCGGCGTACCGTCCGATTTCTTGTACACGGTTGGGCCGCTTCGAAAAGGCAATCTGTGGGAGACAATCGCGGTGCCAGAAATCCGTGTGCAAGTGTCGGAGCTCGCTTCGCACCTGCTGTCGCGGTGTGAGCAGTAGAGCGTCGAGAACTTCGTGACGGAGCAAGCGGCAGCTTGAGCGTGGGATTAAGAAAAGGCGGAAAGGGGGACGAAGTCATGCATTTTGAGCAGTTCTACCTCGGTTGCTTGGCACATGCATCCTACATGCTCGTGTCAGAGGGAGAAGCAGTTGTCATTGATCCGCAGCGCGATGTCGAAATTTATATTGACTCCGCCGCAGCACACGGTGCCAGGATTCGGCATATATTCGAGACCCATTTGCACGCGGATTTCGTCTCTGGACATAAGGAACTGGCGGAGCGGACCGGCGCAACGATCTATATCGGAATTCGCGCGAACGCGGCTTTCACGCACGTTGATGTGCGGGACCGATTCGAACTCCGCGTGGGAAAAATCCTCATCCAGGTTTTGGAGACTCCCGGACACACTCCAGAAAGTATTTGCTTGGTGGTGACAGACGAAGTGAAATCGCCCAGGCCTTGGGCAGTTTTCACTGGCGACACGTTGTTCATTGGGGACGTGGGCCGGCCCGATCTTTCAGCGACACACACTCCCATGGAATTGGCTGGCATGCTCTATGACAGCTTGCACCAGAAAATCTTGAAGCTCGCCGATGATGTTCTGGTGTACCCGGCACACGGCGCCGGCTCACTCTGCGGTCGCAACATGCGGGCCGAACGATCTTCGACGATCGGCAGCGAACGCCTGACAAATTACGCTCTGCAAATCAGGAACCGGCAAGAATTCACCCGCGAGCTGACGACAAATCTACCGTCTCGCCCTGAATACTTCCTGCAAGACGCGGAACTCAATCGGCAGGGTGCGGCGACTCTGTCTGATTTAGCGGAATTGACACCAATCGCGGCGCAAGACCTGGCGTCTGAATTGGAAAAGGGAGCCTATGTGCTCGACGTGCGTCCCGGCGACCGGTACGCCGCTGGGCATGTCCCCGGCTCAGTGAACATCGCCCTGTCAGGCCAGTTTGCATCGTGGGCAGCGATTGCCTTCGGATTGTCCTCGAGCCCCGCTCTCGTCGCCGACGCTACTGAACAGTTGTCGGAAACGAGGGTCCGGCTGGCCCGTGTGGGTATCGAAAACGTCCAAGGATACTTGTTCGGCGGTGTGGAGGCATGGAGTGAGGCTGGCTTCCCGTTGGCCCGGATGCCGCAAATCTCGGTACATACCCTGAGCGAGTGGCACAAACGACCAGAGGTTTCCGTGGTTGATGTCCGGCGTGAGTCAGAATGGCAGTCTGGTCACATTGCCAATGCGTTGTGGATTCCACTGGACAAGCTTGCCTCTACCCCTCTGCCGCTTGGGCACGACAGGCTCATCGCCGTGTACTGCAAGAGCGGGTACCGGAGCATGATCGCCTGCGGTCTTTTGCGACGATCGGGTTTCTCGAACCTTGTCAATGTGACCGGCGGATTCGATGCATGGCGGGCGGCGGGATTGCCTCTGGCTCGCAGAGAAGAAGAGGTAGTGGCGTAATACTTGGCCGCAGATGCCGTTTTTGGGTCTCAGATTTCAGTGCATCATTGTTACGGTGGTCAATTTTCTTTAACAGGAATTCACAAGGCCCTCGGGGCGGGCCGTGTCATAATTTCGCCATGGAAACTTCGAGCCTCGATTTTTTGTACTTAGAGAGGGATCCAAGGACGCAGCAGCCGTCCGCCTGCATTTACGTAAAATCGACCGAGAAGCAGGACTACGCCGGCATGCGGGCTGACAAGCTGATTTCCGCTCCTTGCTTAAGCTTCATCGAACTAGATGTTGAACTGCGACGCCTGCACGCAGAACTGGACGAGATTCGCGCGCGGGCCAAGAAGAAGTTTTACCGAACTGAGGCCGAGATTGCCGCGGCTGGCGCCTAAAGGGATCCGTTCCCTCAAGGCTCGGACCAACGCGGCGCTTCCAATCGCCGGACTTCATATGACCTGCCGAAAATATCTTGGTAGACGCTTACCAGAGCGAAAAGCACCTGTAAATGCAACTGTCTGGTTCTTGGCCCGCTCATCGCTGCCGCTCCTACCGCATACCGACGCGACTGGGGCGGGAGAGATTTTCTTGATTATGGTCGATCTGACAACTTGTCGTTATTCCGCTAAGAATCAAGGTCACCACTTGCGCGGTTGGGCGCTCGCAGTGATGCTCTGTGAAAGGAGCGTTCCGATGCAGCTTGGAGAAACCATCGCTACGTACGATGTCGGGTTGGCTCTGCGGGGCGAGAACGGCAAATTCGAAATCACGAGCCCGGCAGGGGAGATCTACCACGTAACCTGCAAACCTAACCCTTCGATCCTGAATCTCGAGCGGTCAGGAAATAAAACCGACCCTCAGCCGTTTCTCATTCGGAAAGTCGCGGAACCAGTCTCGGTGGAACAAGAAAAAGGAACGACCACGGAAATCGCCGAGAGCGGGACTCAAACGCGATCCCTTCGGACCCCGTTCCTGATCGAGAATCAAGGAGCGGATGCCAAACCCTCATCGCAGGGAGATCTGGCCGCCGCATTTGGCAGCGATCCCCAGGATAGCGCCCACAATGAGGAAGCAAATCTTGAACTTCTCTATTTGGAAAGTGATGAACGAACCGAGCAGCCATTTGCCTGCATTTATCTGAAAAGCGGGCCGCAGGATCGCACCGTCAAGGGCGGGAGGTTGATAACCTTTCGTTGCGCGAGTTTCAATCAACTGGATGCAGAGATACGACGACTGCACGCTCAACTCGATGACATCCGCTCCCGCGCGCGAAAGAAATTCTACAAGGCACAGGCCATTGCCGCCGGGGCATAGCGACCTTCTCCACGCTTCCGCGATCCAGAGCACAAGTTCTCATCGTAAATAAAAAGCCTGCCGAAACATGATCGGCAGGCGCCCCGGTTCCCGGCTCACCCCGACAGCAAGAGCCGTGAAGCCAAGGTCATCACAATTTATCGGAATATGTCTAGTATATCAATGGACTAAATAGACAATATTGCAACCAGGAGAAACCCATTTTGTCTGTGGGCCAACGTTCAGCACCAGTGATTCTGTCGCATTGGCGGAACAAACATTGGCGGACACACGAAGACTTCTGGGCACAGGGAAACTGGCCTGGCAAAATCTTGCCCATTCGGGCGGCGACCGGTGAGCGAAGTCACAGAGTTGAAACCTTGAAATGTTGTATATTGGTTTTACCCCGACAAATGAACTGCGTGATACGATGCGGTTCACCAACCAAAATTACCCGTAAGTTATGGGACTGGGTCTCTGTGTTCAGACCGGTCCGAATCGCGCCCGATATTTTGTTGCGCTAGCCATTAAAACCGATTTCTTCAGCACCAAGGAGCTAATAGCATGGCGACAGCAGAGGTACGACATACGCTGACCGAGCAACAGGCTCGCCAGCTCGCTACCGTAACTAAAACCGTCCCCATGATGGAAGCGATCACGCCGCGCTGGCTGATCACATTTCTGTCGTGGGTGCCGGTCGAAGCCGGTGTTTACCGGCTTAATAAAGTCAAACCCACGCGTCCGGGAACTCGCACGATCGAATGCGCCCCGGACGAGGAAATCGACTTGCCTGAAATCTATGTCGATTACGAGGAGAAGCCGCGCGAATACGCGTTGAACGCGGTGACCAGCGTGCTGGACGTGCAAACCCGCATTTCCGACCTGTACCGCAGCCCTCATGATCAGATCCGCGAGCAATTGCGCTTGATGATCGAGAAGGTGAAAGAGCGTCAGGAAATGGCACTCCTCAACAATACCGAGTACGGCCTGCTCAATAACGTTGCACCAGAAATGAAGGTAAAAACCAGAAGCGGCGCACCCACCCCGGATGATCTAGACGAACTCATCGCAAAGGTGTGGAAAGAACCGAGCTTCTTCCTGGCGCATCCGCGGGCGATTGCGGCTTTCGGACGGGAGTGCACCCGCCGCGGTGTTCCGCCGCCGACGGTCACGATGTTCGGGTCTCCATTTGTGACCTGGCGCGGGATTCCCCTCGTTCCCTGCAACAAGCTACCGATAAAGGCCGAGACGACCGACATTCTGTTGTTGCGCACGGGCGAGAAAAAGCAGGGCGTGATTGGGCTTTTCCAGCCTGGCCTGCCGGGAGAAGTGTCGCCCAGCTTGTCAGTTCGATTCATGGGCATCAACCACAGAGCAATCGCTTCCTATCTGATCTCTCTCTATTGCTCAATCGTCGTCCTGACCCAAGATGCACTTGGGGTACTGGAGAACGTCCATGTCGACAAATATCACCAGTACAACAAGTAGCAATGGGGCG
>JASIKQ010000351.1 GCA_030049565.1 Candidatus Sulfotelmatobacter sp. | reverse complement strand
ACCGATGCGGAACCAGGCCAGCAAGGTTGTGGGCATCTGGTATGTGGGGTACCCGCTCACCGCGGTTGCCGATTTGGGCAAACGCATCAGCACTGCCAAGATTCTGGACAGCGGTTACCTGGCCCTGCTCCACGCCAATGGCAAAGTCATCTTCAAACCCGACCACGTGAGCGCCGAAGAAATAGGGCAGCGCCTGGATCATGCCGAGGCGACGCAGTGGACGGTGCTCTCCAAACCTTTCGACAAATGGGGGTACATGCTTTTAGCCGCCTATCCCAGCGCTGACATCGCGGCTCGAGTCCGTCGCACCGAGGTCATCATTGTCTGCTCCATGCTGCTGCTATCCATCTCGGTGGTAGTGGGGCAGTATCTGCTCATTACAAAACTTGTTCTGCAACCGGTCAAGCAACTGTCCCAGATGATTCAGAATATTGCCGAGGGCGAGGGCGACGTCACTCGGCGATTGGAGGCAGCTGAGGGCTTCGCCGACGACGAATTAGGTGATGTCAGTCGCTTCTTCAATCTGTTCATGGACAAACTGCAGGAAATACTTCGAGGGGTCTCTGCCCACACCCGAAAACTGCGAACGGCCAGCCAGCAATTGCTCGCGGCCAGCGAGCAGATTACTGCGAATTCCAGCGAAACTGCCGTCCAGTCAAACTCCGTTTCCCACATCACGCAGCAAGTCAGCCAGAATCTGCAGAGCTTATCTACCGGCGCCGGCGAGATGACGTCGACCATCCAGAGCATCGCCGTGAATGCCAATGAAGCTGCCCAAGTGGCCGCCTCGGCTGTCGGAGCTGCCCAAGCTGCCGATACTACGGTGACCAAGCTCGGACACTCCAGCGCTGAGATTGGAGTAGGTCGTCAAGGTCATCACCTCCATCGCGCAACAGACAAACCTGCTCGCCCTGAATGCAACCATTGAGGCCGCACGAGCCGGAGAAGCGGGAAAGGGTTTTGCCGTAGTCGCCAACGAGGTGAAAGAACTCGCCAAACAGACGGCCAACGCCACCGGAGACATCAGCCGCAAAATCACTGCCATTCAAGATGACACCAAGGGTGCGATAGCGGCGATTGCGACCGTAAGCGGCGTGATTAATAAGATCAACGACATTTCGGCTACCATCGCAGCCGCCGTCGAAGAGCAGAGCGCCACGACCAATGAGATGACGCGTAACGCCAGCGAAGCGGCCAGCGGAGCGGGTGAAATCTCGACCAGCATCGTAGGGGTCACAGAGGCAGCCAACGGCACCTTGACGCGCGCCCAGGAATCACAAAAGGCAGCACAGGAATTAGCTGCTGTCGCCACGCAGCTCAGCAGCCTGATGCGGCAGTTCAAGATCGAGCGAAGCGAGGGCCGCATGGATATTGCCTTGCCCGTCAGGCTTGCGGCGATCGACTTCAAGGGCGATCCGGTGGACGAGGAAGTCACGACCATTAACGTTAGCCACAACGGAGCTCTATTAACAGGCGTCCGAAGCAAGCTTCGGCAAGGCAGCCAGGTTTCTCTCGCTCGGGGAAATAAAGTGGACCAATTTGTGGTCGTCTGGTTAGGAGAAGAAGGCACCGACCAGGCCGGCCAGATCGGCGTGTCCGCCGTGAACAACGGCAGTTCCTTTTGGAATGACGTGGTCGAATCGCAGCCCGAAGCCAGGCTAGCCGGCGCAGAAGGAAGTCATCCCCGGCAGGCAGGGGCGAAAGCCACAGCAAAAGCGCACAGTTCCTAAGAGAGAGCGACCAGGGCGCTGCGCCGGGTTCGGCTCAGAGCTGCACTTGTTTTCTGCTCAACGCCACAGCGATCAGAGTGAGGACGCTTACCAGCAGCGGGAACCACACCTGCGCCATCCACGGTACCGGGATGAGAAACAGGACGTCGAGGTCGGTGAGCGAGGCTGGCCAACGGATGGTGGCCCAGAGGCCGGCATAGTAACTGATATCCCATAGGGCAAATATCCACAGGAAGAGGGCCCACGATTCCCTCGCCCGGGCATCGGCGAGCAGGGCGATGCTGATGAGCATCACCATAGTCGCTGCTTCGCGCAGAACTTCGACGGCGAGCAGGCTTTGCGGGAACTGCGTGATGTTGGGCGGATACGGCGCAGCTGCCGTCTCCACGCGCTGCACTTCTGCCAGCGTTCCGGCGTAGCCGGGCAACAGACCTGTAGCCGCACGTAAGTAAACTACCACCGCAGCCTCTGCGAAACCGAAGGCGAGAGCAAACAGAGTGCAGAAAAGCAGTTGGCGCCGGGAAATCTGAAGGCCGCGGCTTCGCCATCCCAGAAACACGCCCACTGGGATAAGCACGAGAAGATTGACCCACAGCGGTTGCGCCAAAAGCTGGAATTGTCCCATATTCCAGTCATTCTACTGCCGGGGAACGAATCGCATTTCAATTTGGGATGCGCAAGGAAGTAGTGGTAAAGAAGCGCACGACAATGCCGATTTAACAGGAGGGGCAATTTCTCCCTGGCCGTTTTGCCTTAGCGAAACGGGTGCCCGGAGGATCAATGCTGAGCACTTTCCACCGCTACTGGAACAACTCCAGCCTTACCGCAAAAATCGTCGGCTCCATCGCTTTTGTGCTTACCGTCACGGCCGCTCTCAGTTTCTGGATCGTTCAGTTTCGCGTCAACCATCAGGCCGAAGAAGCCTTCACCGACAAGCTGCGCATGATGACCGAAATCGCCGAAGGCTCGCGGGTAAGCTCGGGTAACGAAGGGCATGCCTGGCAGGTGATTCAGCAATATGCCAAGGGTCAGGGATATACCTTTCGCACTCCGGCCCACGCTCCCAATGATGCCAACGACCAGCCCAACGCCTTCGACGAACGCGCCTTCGCCGCCCTGGATGCGCACGCCGAAGACGAGGGTTACGTCGAGCGGACCACCATAGACGGCCGGCCGGTTCTGCTTTACGCTCGTCCGGTGCGAGTGATTGAAGAATGCAAGAACTGCCATTCCTGGCCGCTATCAGATGCTACGCGTCGCGCTGGCTCTCGCGAAATCTCGGCCCTGTTTTCCATGTCGGCACCGCTCGATACACTGGCCGCCAACCAGCGCAGTAATGGCATCGTCATTTTCTTCACGAGCCTCGGTACACTGCTGTTGGGAGCGTTCACGGTATTCTGGCTGATTCGCAGGCTGGTGACACGGCCCCTGCGGGCGGCATCTCAACTCGCCAATGAGATTGCTCACCACAATCTCGCAGGGACAGATATCCCTGTCCACTCGCAGGACGAAATGGGAGGCACCGCCCGCGCCCTGAATCAGATGAAAGATAACCTGCGGCAGATGATTCAGGACATTTCCGGGACGGCCCTTCATGTATCCAGCGCCAGCGAAGAGCTGAGCGCCACCAGCGAGCAGATCAGCGCCAGCGCGGAGGAAACCTCCACCCAGGCCAACGTGGTTTCCAACGCGACCGAGCAGGTGAGCCAAAATTTGCAGACAGTCGCCACCGGAGCCGAAGAAATGGCAGCCAGCATCAAGGAAATCGCCCACAACGCCACCGAGGCAGCACGAGTCGCCACTTCTGCGGTCAAAGTTGCCGAGACCACCACTGCAACCGTGACCAAGCTGGGAGAATCCTCCACCGAAATTGGTCAGGTCATCAAAGTCATCACTTCCATCGCCGAGCAAACCAACCTGCTGGCTCTCAACGCTACCATCGAGGCCGCTCGCGCCGGCGAAGCCGGCAAGGGATTCGCGGTGGTCGCCAACGAAGTGAAAGAGCTGGCCAAAGAAACCGCCAAGGCCACCGAAGACATCAGCGGGAAAATCGAACACATTCAATTTGACACCAGAGCCGCGGTAGAGGCCATCGCCTCGATCAGTAAAGTGATCACGCAGATCAATGACATATCCAACACGATCGCGACCGCGGTCGAAGAACAGAACGCAACCACGAATGAGATGATGCGCAATGTCAGCGAAGCCGCTCGCGGCAGCGGCGAAATTACCAGCAACATCGGCGGTGTCGCCACTGCAGCCGAAAGCACCGCCCGCGGCGCCACGGACACGCAAAGGGCTGCCCAACAGCTCGTCGAAAACTCGCGCCAGCTGCGCACTCTGGTTGAAAAATTCAAGCTGGATGTGGCCACGCCCAGCCACTCCAGTTCGGGTCAGTCTTCGCGCAGCAGAGCCGCATCCGCCTGAACTCCGCGAGTTCACTGCCGGGCGCTTGCCGCTCCAGAGTCGCAAAGAAAAAAAGAACGAAATTTACCGCGCCCTGGTTACCGCTCCCTCTGACGCCGATGACACCAGAGCGGCGTACTTCGCGAATACCCCCGTGGCGTAGCGCGGCTGGGGTGGCTTCCACTCTCTCATGCGCGCGCTTAGGACTTCATCACTAAACTCAACTTCCAGCAGGCGACGATTCACGTCAAAGCGAATGGTATCTCCATCCCGCACCGCCGCGATCGGCCCACCCAGCGCGGCTTCCGGAGACACGTGCCCCGCCATCAAGCCATGCGTCGCTCCACTAAAGCGGCCGTCGGTCAGCAGCGCCACTGACGATCCCAGTCCCTCGCCCACAATTGCGCCAGTCACGCTTAACATCTCCCGCATCCCCGGACCACCCTTCGGACCTTCATTGCGAATCACAATGACATCGCCGGCCTTAATTCTTTTGCTTGTAACCGCCGCCATGGCCTCTTCCTCCGATTCGAAGACGCGCGCCGGCCCGCGATGCTCCAGCCGCTCATGGCCGCTGATCTTTGCCACACAACCTTCGGGAGCGAGATTGCCTTTGAGAATGACCAAGCCTCCGGTTTTTTTCAGCGGGCGCTCGAGCGGCGCAATCACTTCTTGCGCCGAAGTCTCACTCGCCTTCTCGCACTCATCGGCGAGGGAGCGATCGGTCACGGTTCTCGCCGCTCCATGCAGCAACTTCCCGCGAAGCAATCTCTGCCCCAGCAGCCTCACGCCTCCCGCACGATGCATATCTGCCGCAACGAATCTCCCCGAAGGTTTCAGATCGGCAAGCAGCGGCGTGCGCTCGCTCACGGCTTGGAAATCGTCAATCTGCAAATCCACTCCCGCCTCGCGCGCAATCGCCAGCAGATGCAGCACGGCATTCGTCGATCCTCCCGTTGCCGCCACCGACGCGATCGCATTTTCAAGCGCATCTCGCGTCACAATTTCGCGCGGCCGCAGCCCTTGCTGCAACACATTCATTACAACGCTGCCGCAGTCAAACGCGACCTGATCTTTGGCCGCATCCATCGCCGGCACGCTGTTGAACCCCATCGGTGACAGGCCAATCATCTCCATGACGGTCGACATCGTGTTCGCGGTGTACTGCCCACCACATGCGCCCGCGCCGGGACAAGCAACATTCTCCAGATCGTGCAGTTGCTGATCGGTAATTTTCCCGGCCGCATTTGCGCCCACAGCCTCAAACACATCTTGAATCGTCACATCTTCGCCGCGATAACTCCCCGCCGCGATGGTTCCACCGTAGAGCACCATCCCCGGCAAATCCATTCGCGCCAAAGCCATCGCCGCCGCTGGAATCGTTTTGTCGCATCCCACCACGCACACCACCGCGTCAAACAACTGACCGCGGCAAACCAGCTCGATCGAATCTGCGATCAACTCGCGGCTCACCAGTGACGCGCGCATGCCCTCGGTACCCATGGTTTCGCCGTCTGAGATTGCGATGGTGTTGAACTCCATCGGCGTGCCGCCGGAGGCGCGAATGCCTTCTTTCACCTTCGCGGAAAGCCGCCGCAAATGAAAATTACACGGCATGGTTTCGATCCAGGTGTTGGCCACGCCGATCAGCGGCTTGCGTAGATCGTCATCGGTGAAACCGATCGCCTTGAACATGGCGCGCGACGGCGCGCGGTCGCGCCCATCAGTAATTTCACGACTGCGATGTTTGAGATCCATGCGAGAAGATTACAACAGAGGTGAGCGTGGATTCTGACTTGGTTGCAAACTGTAACAGTCAAGGGTTGTCATGGCGAGCCACGCGAGAGTCTGCCATGAGCGGAGCCGAGGTGGATCTTATGTTTGCTTCTGGCGACAACAGTGATGATGCAGGCAAAAACCGAGATCCCTCGCTCGCGTAGGATGACAGGTTCGTGAGGACGGGTTCCTGAATACAAGTTTCTGAAGACAGGTTTCTGAAGAGACAGTTTGTGATGGACAGGAAAAACGGGGAACTTGCAGCCCGAAGCAGCCCCTGACGCTTCTACCACAAGTTCCCCATCTGCATGACGCTTACCCAGAGAGACATCATGCTTCTGACACATCCGATGATGAGCCCACGCAACTGAGGGCACTGCCTTCTCGCGGCTTCGCGAGAAGTCGAAATTCGTATCTCTACGCCAACGCCGCCCGTGCAGCCCGCTCCGCCACCGAAGCTGGCGGATGTGCCGCCCACGCCGGAGCCTCATACTCCCGCAGCGCCACGCTCGAATGCACACTGATTACATCCACAATCGAATGCCACTCGCGATAAAGCTGCCCAATCTGCTTCTGTGAGACGTGCAGCAGCATGGTCACCGCATGATCCTGCCCCGCATATTCCGCGTGCACCGAAGTGAGTTCGAGCCCGCGCCGCGAAGCCGCGTTCAGAATGCGCATAAGCGTTCCCTGCGAGTTGCGATAACGAATGTGAAATAGCTGCATGAATCCTCCCATTTCCGATTGTGCGATCGGGCGATTTAGCCGTTGGAAATCCAGAATTGGCTTGCCTTTCAATCGCTCGATCGTTCAATCACACAATCACTCAATCCTCATACACCATCTCCGACAAGGCAGCGCCCGCCGGCACCATGGGATAAACATTGGCCTCCGGATGGCACTCAAATACCAGCAGCTCCGGCTCCGGCGAGCGCAGGAAGCTCTCGATGGCATCGCCCGTTTCACGCGACACCGGATACTCCGCCATCGCGCTCTCATCCATCCGTGCGCCGCGAATCTTGTAAGCTTTAGCAATTTCCACGAAATCGGGGTTATCGCTCAAATCGGTTTCTGCGTAATTGCGCTCATAAAAAAGCTGCTGCCACTGCCGCACCATGCCCAGATATTTGTTATCGATGATCACCATCTTGATCGGGAGCCCGAGCCGATGAACAGTCGCAAGTTCCTGGATGTTCATCTGAAAGCCGCCATCGCCCGAGACGCAGAGCACGCAAGTCTCGGGTTTCGCGAGCTGCACTCCGACCGCCGCAGGCAGAGCGAAACCCATCGCTCCCAATCCACCGGAAGTAATGAATCCTCGCGCCGACGACGACCGATAGCGCTGCGCCGCCCACATCTGGTGCTGCCCCACGTCTGCAATCACCACGCTGTCTTCTGGCAGCCGCTTGAATAGTTCATCAAGAAACCGCTTCGTAGGTTGCGCCAGCGCGTGGGAATCCACCTCGGCGCGTTCGGCACCGCAGGCAATCGCCCGCCATGCGCTCCAGTCAGGAAGGGAGTGCCGGAGCAGTTCAGAGTGGAAAGCAGGAATCGTATGGGCGAGATCGCCGATCACGGGAGCCTCGCAGGCCCGCACCCGATCGAGCTGCGCGGGATCGATTTCGAAATGCACAATCTTGGCGTGCGGCGCGAACCGCGTGGGATCACCCGTCACCCGGTCATCGAGCCGGGCTCCAAACACCAGCAGCAAATCCGTTTCGTGCAGCGCCGTGTTCGCCGCCCGGGTGCCATGCATCCCAACCATCCCCAGGTAGTATCCAGATTCCGGCCTCACTGCTCCCAGTCCATGAACCGTCGCGAAGGTTGGAATATTCAGATCGTCCAACAGCGCACGCAATTCTGAAATTGCGCCCGACAATTTCGCCCCCGCTCCCACCAGCGCCACCGGACGCTCTGACCTCTGCAACAATGCCACAATCGTGTCGCTGAACGCGCCATCGGCATGAGCATCCGAAGGGCGGACATGCGGCACAAACTTCACCGGCCCTGAAAATTCCTTCTTCGCCTTTAAGACATCGCTGGGAATATCGATCACCACCGGCCCGGGCCTTCCACTCCGCGCCCAATGAAATCCCTCGGCAATCACCTCCGGAATCTCGTCAACTGTCCGCACCAGCCGGCTCCACTTGGTCAGCGACAACGTCACCCCGAAAACGTCAGTCTCTTGGAATGCATCCGTGCCGATCAGCGAGGTCCGCACCTGGCCGGTGATGCACACCAGCGGCACCGAATCCATCTTGGCGTCAGCGATCCCGGTCACCAAGTTCGTCGCCCCAGGACCGCTCGTGGCCATCGCCACCCCGACTTTGCCCGTCACCCGTGCGTATCCAGACGCCGCAAACGCCGCTCCCTGCTCATGCCGCGTGAGCACGTGCCGCACGCCGCTGCCTTCGAGCGCGTCATACAGCGGCATGATCGCCCCGCCCGGATAGCCGAACACCAAGTCGACTCCCTCCGCACGCAAGCACCGCAAAACGATCTCGCCGCCCTTGAACATCTCTTGTTGCGTCTCGGTCATTGGACGTTCTGTCATCCTGAGCGGAGTTGCCGTCCCCGAAGTGGACGGCAACGCAGTCCACGGATCCCTACAGTCATCACCAACTATGCGCTCACAACTTCCTTAATCTCAGTCGCGCCCGGCACCTCGGCAGCGGCTTTACCCGCCCGCCCGGGCAGCCAGCTCATCATCCCCCGCAACTGCTCGCCCACAATCTCGATGGGGTGACGCTTCTCGCTCTCACGCAACGAAGCAAAATTGCGGCCGCCTTCCTGGTTTTCTTTAATCCACTCGCGCGCAAACGCCCCGCTCTGAATGTCGGCCAGAATCTTCTTCATCGCTTGTCGGGTTTCGTCGCCAACTACCTGCGAACCGCGCGTCAAATCGCCGTACTCTGCCGTATTCGAAATCGAATACCGCATCCGCGCCAGACCGCCTTCGTAAATCAGGTCGACAATCAGCTTCATCTCGTGCAGGCACTCAAAGTAGGCAATCTCCGGTGCATAGCCAGCTTCGACCAACGTCTCAAAACCCTTCTTGATCAGCGAAGTCAAACCGCCGCACAGCACGGCCTGCTCGCCGAATAAATCGCTTTCGGTTTCTTCGCGGAACGTGGTCTGCAACACGCCCGCCCGCGTCGAGCCAATTCCGTGCGCATAGGCCAGCGCGTACTCCTGCGCCCGCCCGCTTGCATCCTGGCTGACCGCAATCAGCGACGGCACGCCGCGGCCCTCCGTATACACCCGCCGCAGCAAGTGCCCCGGCGACTTCGGAGCGATCATCACCACGTCGACATCGTTCGGCGGGACGATGGTTTTGAAATGAATGCTGAAGCCGTGCGAGAACCCCAGAATCTTCCCCGGATGCAAATACGGCCGCACATACTGCTCATACACCGCCGCCTGGGTCTCATCTGGCGTGAGCACTTGAATCCACTCCGCGTGCTTCGCCGCCTCCTCCGGGGCGACCACCACCATGCCATCGGCTCGCGCCTGCTGGGCGCTCGCCCGGTTCGGCTCGAGGCCGACAATTACCTTGCACCCGCTATCGCCCAAATTCTGCGCCTGCGCATGTCCCTGGCTGCCGTACCCCAGGATGGCGATGGTTTTGCCCCTTAGGGCGTTGGGATTGGCGTCATGCTCGTAAAAGATGGTGGCCATGGCAGATTCCTCTCATGATTGCATAAACCGACCGGTCGGTTGGCCTATGGTCGGTTTATGGAGGTTATCTGAGCCAAATTACCCTGTCAAGCATGAAGTTGCAGAAGTAGATGCGCGCGTAAACTACTGGGGCGGAACGAATGCATTCCGTCCTAGGTGGATTGTGACGTTCACCGTTCTACGGTTACCTTGCACATATTAAGGGTTTCCCTTATTATGTGGATGTGAACATCACGCTTTCTCTGGACGATAAGCTGGTAAAAGACGTCCGCAAAATTGCCGTCGAGCGCGATACCACGCTCACCGGCCTGGTGCGCGACTACCTCGAGGGACTGGCCAGCGAGCACGCCGCCTCCGGGCGCAAGCGGCGCGAGCGCGAAGCTCTGGAACGCAGCTTCCGCCAGTTCCAGTTCCGCGTAGGCAAAAAAAACTGGAAGCGGGAAGACCTCTATGCCAGGTCCTGATTTTCTCGACACCAGTATTTTGGTGTACGCCTACGACGTGACTGAGGCGGCGAAACAACGCGTCGCACAGGATCTGGTAAGGAGAGCGGTCGCCGGGGAGTTCGTCATCTCAACGCAAGTGCTCGGCGAATTTGCCGCCACGTTGCTGCACAAATTGGTCCCGCCTGCATCTGCTGAAGACGTTGCCGCTTTGCTCGACGCTCTGGGGCCGATCCGCGTGATTGCGCCCGATGGCGACATTGTGCGCCGGGCGGTCGAAGCGCACGCGAAGTATGCACTGCATTTTTACGACGGGATGATCGTCGCTGCGGCCGAACGCGCCGGCTGCGAAAGGGTTTGGTCCGAAGATTTGAATCCGGGACAGAAATATTTTGGCGTGGTTGTGGCGAATCCGTTCCAGGGCGGATGACGACACCAACAAACGAACCTAGGTCCGTCCACTCCGCAGTCCCTTCCCTTCCGGAACGGATGCTCCGGTCGGGATGACAAGTCTTGCGGGGACTATCCGAGGCTCGATATTTCCGGCGCAACATTCGTCTCTGAATCCCTCCCATCGGATACCATAAGCCGTTAGCAGAGTTAAACATTTTCGCGGAAGGCAATCATTATGGAGATCAGGAAAGTCGGCGTTATTGGCGCCGGGACGATGGGCAATGGGATCGCTCACGTGTTTGCGCGCAGCGGCTTCTCGGTAGTGCTGTGCGATGTGGAGCGGCGCTTTCTGGATCGCGCGCTGGAAACCATCACGAAAAATCTCGAGCGCGAAGTCCAGAAGAACAAGATCACCATTGATGACAAGGCGTCGGCGTTGCAGCGGATCGAGCCGGTGACGGAGCGGGCGCGGGTGGCTGAGTGCGACTTTATCGTTGAGGCGGCGACGGAGAAGTTCGAAATCAAGACAGAGATTTTTCGGGATCTCGACCGTGTGGCGCGGCCGGAGGTGATTCTGGCGTCTAATACGTCGTCGATTTCGATTACCAGGCTGGCTGGGCTGACGGGGCGTCCGGAGAAAGTGATTGGCATGCACTTTTTCAATCCCGTGCCGGTGATGAAGCTGGTGGAGGTGATTCGCGGGCTGGCGACTTCGCAGGAAACCTTTACGACCGTGTGCGAGTTGGCGGTGAAGCTGGAGAAAACGGCGGTGGAGGTGAACGATGCGCCGGGATTTGTGTCGAACCGCGTGCTGATGCCGCTGATCAACGAGGCGATTTATGCGGTGATGGAGGGAGTGGCGACGTCCGAGGCGATTGATGAAGTGTTCAAGCTGGGGATGGCGCATCCCATGGGGCCGCTGACACTGGCGGATTTTATTGGCCTCGATGTTTGCCGGGATATCATGCGGGTGATGCATGAGGGACTGGGCGATCCCAAGTACCGGCCGTGTCCGCTGCTGCTGAAGATGGTGGATGCGGGCTGGTTGGGCAGGAAGAGCGGGCGAGGGTTTTATAAGTATTGAGCCACGGGGCAATCTGGCGATTGGGGAATTGAAAAGTAAAGCTCTAACCGCGGAGGGCGCGGAGGATACAGAGGCTTTGGGTTCGAGGGCGGGTTGAGCACAGAAACTGTTTCGAGACGTCGGCCGAGCGATCTCTCCTACTACGTGTTGGCCGCACTCTTGGGATTGGGCGCGGGATGCGTCGACGTCATGGTAGACGATTTGCTGTTGACCGCGCTGCTGGTGCTGGCGGCTTGCATGCTGCTGGGGTTGCTGCGTCCGAGATGGCCGTGGAGATGGGTGGTGGTGGTTGCGGCTTTTCTTCCTCTGAGTGAGTTAGGGGCGTACTTTCTGCGGGTGAGGCCCACGCGAGCGCAGGTCTGGGGATCGTTTCTGACGGCGCTGCCTGGACTGGCCGGAGCTTATGGAGGGGCGGTGATGCGGAGCGCGGTTGACGAGTTGCGGCCGAAGAAATAGCGAGCGCTGCCGTTTCCACGTTCGCCATGGCAAGACTTGTCCGCCACGGCCACCTGCGCCGGGGCGCTAGCCCCAAAAGTTACTCGCGGATTCACAGGCACTCAGGGTATGCTGGCGAACATGTGTGTGAGCGTTTCCATGCTGGCCAGTGGTAGCCGGGGAAACTGCGCCATTGTGGCCAGCGCGCGCACCAAGATTCTGGTCGATGCCGGCATCTCCTGCCGCGAGACGTTCAAGCGCATGAAGTCGCTAGGCGAGGATCCGCACGCGCTGGCGGCCATTCTGATCACGCACGAACATAACGATCACATTTATGGTTTGGCCACGCTGGCCAAGAATCTGCGCATTCCCATATTTATGACAGGAGCGACGCACACAGCCTGGGCGCGGGCGATGCGCAACGAGAATGGCGAGCGTCCGCAACTGGAGAAGCTCGAGCGTTTTGAATCGGGGCATCGCTTTCAAGTGGGCGACATCGAAGTCAAGCCGTTTACCATTCCTCACGACGCCGCCGACCCGGTGGGATTTACGTTTCGCGTGGAGGGTGCCAAGGTCAGCATGGTTACGGACCTCGGTTATGTGCCCGTCAACGTGCGCCACCATCTGCGCGGGTCAGACATTTTGGTGATGGAATCGAATCATGATCTCGAAATGCTGCGCGGAGGGTCATATCCATGGGCGGTGAAGCAGCGGGTGGCGAGCAATGTGGGGCACCTTTCGAACGCCAAACTCGCGGAGTTCTTTACCAGCGACTATGATAATAATGCAGCGTTTGTGGTGCTGGCGCATCTCTCTGAGCAGAACAACCATCCGGAGATAGCGAGGAGAGAGGCGGAGCGGGCGCTCGGAGAACGTGGCGGGCTGTTTCAGAGCCGCGTGCTGGTGGCGAGGCAGTCGGAGGCGCTGCCGGCGATCCGTATATAAGGAAGCGAGCCAGCCCAGCCCCTTCGATCGCTTTACGCTCGCTCCGGGTAGGCTCCGAGAAGGGGCGGGCATTTGCTGTGCAAACAGCGGTTGCTCGGAATGACACGCTAGTTAATATGAGTCAGCAGTGCGTCGATCCCATCGTAGGAAAGATTTTGGCGGGCTGGCGCTATGACATTTCCAGCCTGGCACCAGAGATGCGCGGCGACTACGAAAGCCATTTCGCAAGCTGCGAACGCTGCCGCAGCCGGCAGCGCATGCACCGCGCCATCGATGTAGGCCTCATCATTCTGGCTTCGCTTTCGGGCGGCGTGTTTCTGCTGGCCTTTGGGGTGATCCGGCATTTTGGGCCGCGGCACGCGTTTTGGCTGGAGATTGCGGCGCTGGCCGGCTTCGCTTTATCGGCGCTGATCTGGCTGGTGGTTGCGGTGGCTACGCCGGCTCCCGTGACCGTGCTTGATGCCGCCAGAGAAGGCGCGCGGCGCGTGCATGACCATCTTCCCCCGGAGATTCGCGAGCGCCTGCCCGAGGAATTGCGCGTCAAGATTACGGGAACGTAAGAGCGGGCTTCGGCTCTCGGGCTTCAGCAAGTGGCGACTTATCGATATCTGATCGGCTACGCCTTAATGTGGCAGGTCGCCAATCCTTTCTTCTCCAGATACTGCTGGTGGTAGTCCTCGGCTTGATGGAACGTCGCGGCGGCAACGATCTGCGTGACGATCGGTTTCGAATAGCGATGCGCTTTTCCCAACGCCTCTTTCGAGGCTTGCGCGGCGGCCTGCTGCTCGGACGAGTGATAAAAAATCGCCGAGCGGTATTGTGTCCCCCAGTCGGGGCCCTGGCGGTTGAGCTGGGTGGGATCGTGGTTCTCCCAGAAAACCTTCAGCAGGTCGTTGTAGCTGATTTTGGCCGGATCGTAGGTGACTTCGACGGCTTCGGCGTGGCCGGTGCGGTCAGTGCAAACTTCTTTGTATGTAGGATCTTCGGTTTTACCGCCGGTGTAGCCAACGCGTGTGGAGATCACTCCGGGTAACGCTCGGAAGGTGGCTTCGACTCCCCAGAAACATCCGGCGGCGAATGTGGCTTTTTGCATGGGTTTAATTGCTCCGTTTCAGATCTCGTCCATTCTAGAACAGCTTGCTGACGGACGACCAGGATGGAGCGAGCCAGCTCCTATACATCTATGAGGCGATCCTCTTTCTATTCGGTCGGCCCGTCCGCTTCCCACGGGGCGGAATGTAGTGAAATCGAATCAGATATATGTTGTTCCCTTCGCCCCAACGTTCTACGGTATCTTGGGCGCTAGTCCCAGCTGCCGAAGGATAAGCAACTGGCTCGTTTCAGTCCACTCTTCCTTTATCTTCCCATTCTCAACGCGGAAAATGCTGATTCCGCGGCCTTCAGTTTTCTTCCCAGTCGCAGGCAGGCCGTTCCCAGTACCGGTGTTCGTTCCTCGTCCCTTCCACAAAACCGTCACAAAGTCGCCTTGCGCGATTTCTCTTTCGACGGTCAATTCCAGGTCTGGAAATGCGGCACGCCAACCGTGATCGACGGCCTCACTCTCGTCAAATCGGAGGTCCCTGGCCGCCTCATGATTCACGTAGTCACTGGCGTATATCTCGGCCGCCACCTCGAACTTTCCTTGCGAAAGAATATCGGTGAACACCCTGCGGACGACGGCTTTGTTCCTTTCCTCTTGCCGATCCTTAGCGAAGCTTGCAGTCACCATAAGGATTGCAAGCGCGGTAGCTGCAACGATTCGATTCATTTGAAATTCCTCCTTGTCAATCTCGTGTTCCGGGAAAATTGAGTTAGTCGTGTCCGGGCTCAACGTCTTCCCAGACGAATACTTCTTCCACAGTCTTGCCAAATGCGCGAGCCAGCTTGAAAGCGAGCGGAAGCGCCGGATCATATTTTCCGTTCTCAACGGCGATGATCGCCTGTCGCGAGACTCCGACGATCTCCGCCAGCTGCGCTTGCGTCCAGTCTTTCTCTGCGCGCAGGACCCGCAGCCGGTTTTTCATCGGTAGTGCCTTGCCGCGATCAAGTATCCAAGGCCGTAAAACAGGGCCATGAAAATCCACACAATGGCGACATTCAGCGGGCGCACGGCCTGCGCCTGCTGCAAGTATCCGTAGACAAAGACCGCCAACCCGGTCAGCAGAAACCCGATCGCCACAGCCTCAAGATGAACCTGCCGCAAGAAGTCGTCGAGCCTGCGAATCGTTCGCACGATGAGAGCGACTAACACCAAGTTCGCCGGTACTGGCAGCAGTGCGATTGCGATTCGCACGTTTTGCCCAAAACCGGGTCTCCCTAACCACCAGCCGACGCCAACATCAATGACTGTCGCCAGACAAAGAGTGAGGAGGAGCGTGCCGACAGACGGGGTTGGTTTGAGCTCTAGCATGAAGTAATGTATAGGCAACATAATGTAATGTATAGATTACTTACTTGTCAAGCGGAAAGCGAGATGGGAACCTGCTGCGCCCGCGAAGGACAGATCAGGGCTGGGCTCGCCCTCCGTGTGAATGGCGCGAACAAAAAACAAGGTCAGAAGGAGGGGCCACCTGTCCCAGCACCCGGCGGAGTCCACTTAGCGATGTCATCCCGAACGCCGCGCCAGCGGCGGAGGAACCTTACGACACTTGCAGGCATCTGTGCTGTCAGCAGGATTTCCACGATGCACGCTGCGTGGAATCCCACCCTTTGCCGCTTAGGAATTTTCTTGGATCAGGCTGCATACTGGCGGCAAGGATGGGGCACTCTCAGTGGGAATGGCGCGGGAAAAAAAAGCAAGATAGCAAGGATGGGCCACCCGCCCCGTCGATGCTGGCCGGGGAGAAGGGGTCGCCGGGTGCCCCATTTCTCGCGTGCTTTTTGCGCCGGGTGCCCCATTTCTCGCGTGCTTTTTGCGCGAGAAGTGGGGCTTTTGACTTTCCCATTATGAACTCACGGTCTAGAAAGAATGCGCAACCTGTTCACCGGTCACAGCTGGACTGCCAGACGCTGTTCTAATCTCGTTCCATGCCCTGGGGTCTGAAGCGCTACTACGGCACAGGAGGCCTCCATTTCATCACCTGGAGCTGCTACCGGCGCAGGCCGTTGCTCGACTCGGAAGCTGCGCGAGACCTGCTGCTTGCCTCGTTGGAAGTAATGCGCAAGCGGTATCGCTTCGCGGTGATCGGCTACGTCGTGATGCCCGAGCACGTGCATCTGCTGATTTCAGAACCTCTGATCGGCAACCCTTCAACGATCGTGCAGGCGGTGAAACTCGGCTTCACACAACGTTGGAGCGCCGTTGCCGGTTCGTCCGGACAATTCTGGCAACGCCGGTTTTATGACTTCAACGTGTGGAGTCAGCGGAAAGAGGTGGAGAAGCTGAAGTATATGCACCGGAATCCGGTGGTCCGCGGATTGGTGGAGAAACCTGACGACTGGCGGTGGAGTAGTTACCGGTCTTACGCGTATGGTAAGCCGGGATTAGTTCGGATCAACGACGGGAGATGGTGGGAGGAAAAGATTCGGGACAGGGCGGGGTGAGGCGTAGTGATGGATGGAAGGAAAGGCCCCACTTCTCGCGCAAAAAGCGCGCGAGAAATGGGGCACCCGAATCGGTTTCACCTCAGAAGCGGGCCACCCGCGCTCGCCCTCCGTGTGAATGGCGCGAACAAAAAACAAGGTCAGAAGGAGGGGCCACCTGTCCCAGCACCCGGCGGAGTCCACTTAGCGATGTCATCCCGAACGCCGCGCCAGCGGCGGAGGAACCTTGCGACACTTGCAGGCATCTGTGCTGTCAGCAGGATTTCCACGATGCACGCTGCGTGGAATCCCACCCTTTGCCGCTTAGGAATTTTCTTGGATCAGGCTGCATACTGGCGGCAAGGATGGGGCACTCTCAGTGGGAATGGCGCGGAAAAAAAAGCAAGATAGCAAGGATGGGCCACCCGCCCGGGATTAGTTCGGATCAACGATTGGAGATGGTGGGAAGAAAAGATTCGGGGCAGGGCGGGGTGAAAGGTAATGATGGGTGATGGAAAAAGCCCCACTTCTCGCGCAAAAGGCGCGCGAGAAATGGGGCACCCGAATACGTCTCACTTCAGAAGCGGGCCACCCGCCGTATCTTCTCCGTATGTGACTGATTCCGCCGAGACACGCGTACCCTTTTTGTTCATATCCTTGACGAACTTCTGACAGACCTCGGCTACTTGCTCTTCCAGCAAAACACCAGAATCCTGAAGGAGCCTTACAACTTTGCTCCTTCGCGCCCGCATTGTCCGCCCAATGCTTTCCCCCGCCCGATATCTTCTCCATGGCTGTCCGCCATTGTACTGTCAGCTTCTAACGAAGTGGCCCATTTCTTCCCCTGTCTCCTGGGAGCCCGGGCCGGGCACCAAGCACCTTTTCGCCTGAGCCCCAACGGCGATTCCCGTCGCCACACTCGCAACTTCCGTCCTTCCAACCGCATCTAAACCTTGACAACACTCCACTCACATCCTATCATGCTGGTGGATGCAATCATAAGCGCGTTGATTACAAAGCACTTATTTGATGCAACTGGGCCGCTCATCGACTCTCAATAGGGTCCAGCGGCTTTCAGTCAGGTTTCGATAGGCAAGATCTAGAAAGGTTTAGAGCAGAACGTTTTAGGAGAACAAATCATGGCCAAGATTATTGGAATTGACCTTGGAACCACCAACTCCTGCGTGGCGGTGATGGAGGGCGGCGAGCCCAAAGTGATCGCTAATGAAGAGGGAGGGCGAACGACCCCCTCCGTGGTGGGTTTTACCAAGACTGGGGAACGGCTGGTGGGGCAGGTTGCCAAACGGCAGGCCATCACCAATCCGGAGAACACGATTTATTCGATCAAGCGCTTTATGGGGCGGCGCTTTGACGAAGTGCAGGAAGAACTGAAGATGGTGCCCTATAAGGTTGTGCGGCAGGGCGACCACGTGGCGGTGCTGGCGCAGGGCGAGGAGTACACGCCTCCGCAGGTGTCGGCGCTGATTTTGCAGAAGCTGAAGAAGGCGGCGGAAGACTATCTCGGCGAGAAGGTAACGAGGCGGTCATCACCGTGCCGGCGTATTTTAACGATGCGCAGCGGCAGGCGACTAAAGATGCCGGCCAGATTGCCGGGCTTGAGGTGAAGCGAATCATCAATGAGCCGACTGCGGCCGCGCTGGCTTATGGGCTCGACAAAGGTAA
>JASIKQ010000350.1 GCA_030049565.1 Candidatus Sulfotelmatobacter sp. | reverse complement strand
TGGTGCAGCTACAAATATTTGAACGGCGGCCCGGGCTGTATTGCCGGTTGCTTTGTTCACGAGCGTCATGCTCGCGCCTGGGATTTGCCTCGTTTCGCCGGTTGGTGGGGGCATGATGAACAGTCACGTTTTGAGATGGGTCCCCGCTTTCAGCCGATGCCTGGCGCCGAAGGCTGGCAACTAAGCAATCCTCCCATCTTCAGTTTGGCTGCCTTACGCGCCTCGATGGACATGTTTCACGAACTTGGCATGAAACGACTAAGGGCGAAAAGCGTCTCGCTTACGGCGTATCTCGAGTTCCTGCTCAATCGCAATGCGTCGTCAAAATTCTCGATTATCACTCCTTGCGAGCCGGAGCGGCGCGGGGCCCAGCTTTCGATTCGAATTTCTGAAAATGGACGCGCGCTGTGCCAACGGCTTGCCGAAGCGGGCGTCATTGGCGACTGGCGTGAACCAGATACCTTCCGCGTGGCTCCAGTCCCTCTGTACAACTCTTATCTGGATGTGTTCCGCTTCGTTCAGCATTTCCTCGCAGCGCTTGGATAGCCACGAAACCTGCTAGCCCACGATGTGCGGTTACTTCGGTAATGCGCGTGCCATCCGCAGTCAAAATAAACTCGTACAGTGGAGTTGATCGCTCTGCGAAAACCCGGCAGATGGACGGTCGTCGTGTGCGCGTTAGTCGCGGCGCACGTGTTGGTTTCTTTACTGGCGCCACGCGGTGTTGGACTTACGGCATTCGGTGATCTAACCCAGTCAGCTCTCTTGTTTTGTGCCACGCTTTTCATTCTTGCCAAGATTCGCAGCGGCTCCAAAAAAGCGCAGCTCTTCTGGTTGCTCATGGGAGTGGGTTGCGCCATGTGGTTCCTTTCCCAGGCTCTTTGGACTTATTTTGAGGTCTTTCTTCGACAGGACACCCCGAATCCCTTCGTGGGAGATGTAATTCTGTTCCTGCACATCGTTCCCATGATGGCGGCCCTGGCGGTGCAGCCACATGTGCGACAAAACGGCCGCTCACTGAGGCTGGTTTCACTCGACTTCTTTCTTCTGCTTGCATGGTGGCTTTATCTCTACCTGTTCATCGTGATTCCGTGGCAGTATGTTTCCCCCGATGAAGCTGCCTACGGCCATAGCTTCGACTTGCTCTACGCCTGTGAACAGGTCGTCCTTATTCTTGGCGTGGCCCTCGTCTGGAAACGCAGCGTGGGCGCTTGGCGCAATGTCTACCGCGGGTTGTTCCGGGCGGCATTTTTCTATAGCTTGGGCTCTATTCTGGCAGGAGTAGCGATTGATTTTCACAAGTACTATACGGGCAGCCTCTTCGATGTGCCTTTGGTTGCAGCCATTGCCTGGTTCGTGGGCCTGGGCTTCAGCACCGTGGAATCGCCTCCGGACCGGCCTCTCGACCCACAGCCGCGCCAGCACCACAGCATCTGGACTGCGCGCTTGTCTATGATGGCGGTGCTTTCCACGCCCCTCATGCTGGCATGGGCGGAGTTCGCCGGCGCTGCCCCGGCGCGCGTGCGTTCCTACCGGTTGTTCCTGTCGATCGCTGCATGCTCTTCATGGGTGCTCTGGTGCTGCTGAAGCAGCACTGGATGGACAGGGAATTGCTTCATCTGCTGCGCCTCTCGCGTCACAATCTCGACGAGATGTGCAAACTGAAAGACGAACTCGAAAACAAAGAGCAATCCTTGCGCTGGCACAGTCTCGAATTGCAGCGCAAGAATCTTGAGCTCCAGGAAATTTCGTTCACCGATGCTCTTACCGAGGTTTGGAACCGCCGCTATCTCGAAGAGATCCTCCCCGCAGAAGCGGGACAGGTTCTGCGTAATTACGATCGCGCTCGTGACTCCGATATTCGCGAACTCGACCATCGCGATCTGATATTCATCATGGTCGATGTGGATTTTTTCAAGCAGGTGAATGACGTTCACGGCCACCCTGCAGGCGACCGCCTATTGCAGCGTGTGGCTGAGCGTTTGGGCAAGGTGGTCCGAAAATCGGATGTTCTGGTTCGATGGGGCGGGGAGGAATTCCTGATCATGTCGCGGTCGGCCGATCCATCGGGAACTCCTGCCTTCTGCGAAAGAATTCTGGAGACAATGGCGTCGGAAGACTTCGACCTCGGCTATGGCGTGCGCGTGCGCAAGACCTGCTCTGTGGGCTGGGCGCCTTTTCCGTGGAGCCGCGGATCGTGTCAGGCCATCTGCGCCGAGGAAGTCATCGAGCTCGCCGATGCGGCGTTGTACCGGGCTAAAGCTGCGGGGCGAAATCGTGGTGTTGGTATTCTTCCGGCAGACGCACTCTCCGCCGGCGCCACCATTACCCTCGAAGTTTTGCGAAACGATAGTGGCTTGCTGACGCGCACCATTACCGTGCTTCCGCCCGACTGTACAACAGCTTTGGAAAGTGCGCGTGCGGCTGCATTACTCAGCCAGCCCCGCGAGATTTAAATCCAGCCACCCCAACTTTCGCGTTGATTCTGCATCCAACCGGATGTGCTTTTTATCAGGAGTAAAATGAATCGCTAGTGCGCAATCTGCCATCTGCGCAGATTTCAGGAATTGGAGGTTTCATGCCAGAACAGCGTCAATCGCCATCGACTGAACCCAAACGGCCCAATCCCAATGAAAAGCTGGTAAAGGTTTTCGACAGTGAAGAGGAGCCGGAAGCATTGGTAGTGAAGGGATTGCTCGACTCCGCCGGGATCGACAACGATCTCGCCTCCGCGCAGCTTTTGCAAGATGCGTTCCCTGGTATGGGTGGAATGATCATCCTCGTGCGCGAAGAGGACGCAGAGAAGGCGCGCACTCTCATTGCCGAGTACCGGCAGCCGCCATCCCCTGAATCTTCCGACGAACCGGATGACGACGCTACGGAAGAGTTGCCAGCCGGGGCATCACTGATTGCCCGTCGAGATAAAAAGTGACCGCGCCGTTCAGATCGGTGCGGTAAACGTGTACTCCAAAATCTTGCAGGCGGCGCAGGACCTCAGGCTTCGGTAAACCAAAAGATGTTCGATATCCCACTGAGATCACAGCGAAACTTGGTTTTACGGAAGCAAGAATCTCCGGCGTGGTCGAGGTCGCGCTGCCGTGATGGCCGACCTTCAGCAGATCGGCTTTCGGTTGCTGCAAACTCGCGATGCGGCGCTCTACCGCTTTTTCCGCGTCTTCTTCGAGCAGAACCGACGTCTGTCCATACCTTACATGCAGCACCATGGAATCGTTATTTTTCGGTTCCAACCCAACCGGCCAGTCGCGTGGCGGAAACAGCACATCGACTTGCGCGCCTCCCAAATTAACTTCGTCTCCTTCCCAATGCCGCAGCACGTTGATTCCCAAAGCCTGCGCTTCTGCCAGCAAAGCATCGAGCGCACGGCTCGGCGGCAGAAGCCCAATCCACAGCTCCCGCGGACGAAAGTCCTTGAGAATCGCCGTCATGCCCCCGATGTGATCCGAGTGCCCATGAGAAATCGCAACCGCATCCAGATGCGAGATGCCGCGCGTCCAGAGATATAGTGCGACCACATCTTCGCCAAAATCGAGCTGCGATCCGCTACCCCAAATCGGACCGCCGGCATCAATCAGCAATGTCCTTCCCTGTGGCATGACCAACAGAATCGAGTCGCCCTCGCCTACATCGATAGACGTGACCTCAAGCGCTCCCGTGCGAAACTGCGGCTCTGGCGGAACAAAAGCGAGAACAATTGCTGCGAGCAGAAGGGCAGCCAGGCCAGCTAGAACAAGCGCAGTCCGTCTGCGGGCGCATATCATCGCCACCACAAGGGCCACGGTCGCGCCAGCGATCATCAGCATTGATGGTGTCGGCACGCGCAAGTCAGCCAGCCGCAATCCTCCCAGGCCGTGAATAGCACCCGTGATCGCCTGAAGAGCAAGCGCTGTGAGCATCGCCGGCAATTTCGCCAGAAGCAGCGAAACATAACCCAAACCCACCGTAATAACTGCTGCGGGCATCAGTGCCTGCGTCAAAGGAACAACCGCGATGTTCGCCGGAAGCCCAATGGTCGTGGCACGGTGAAAGTAATACGCCATAGGCAGGGCCAGACCCATCTGCATCACCGCCGAAACCAGCAGCAACTCGAAAGTGTGCAGAGAAAACATGACCGCGCCGCGCACCAAGCGCAACGACCAGCTCTGCCCAAAAAAATGCCCGAGCCGTTCCGTAATCATTCGCAGATCGAGGCGGAACTGTGCCACGCGCGGTGGCAGTCGCGGCCCGTAATCTTCCGCCTCCCAATGGGTCAGCGCCCGGCTGTAGAGATGCGATGTGCGCTCCAGTATGGGGATTGCGATGGCGGCGACGATGAGCACGCACAAGAAGGTCATCTGAAAACTTGCAGTGAAAAGCTGCCGGGGATCAAATACCAGCAACCCCAGCGCCGCCAAACCCAGCGCATTCAGCTTCGAACGATGCCGGTAGAGCAGGCGCGCACACAGGTAAATGGAGCACATCAGCGTCGCCCGCCATACCGGTGCGCCTACTTCCGTTAGAAACGCGTAGGCTACACACCACAAAATTGTGAAGAGAGTCGCGGGAATCTCTCCGACTCGCATGCGGCGCAACGTCCAGAACGCCACAAAAGCGAGGATCGTTACGTTCATCCCCGAGACCACGAGAATGTGGTACGTGCCGGAGCGTTGAAAATCCGCCCGCGTGTCGCGGTCGATAAAAGCCTCTTCGCCGATAACCATGGCATCGATCAGCGCAGCCTCGGGCGCCGGCCAAAGCTGGTGAATTTTCGCGATGATGCTGGCATGCATGCGGCTTCGCCAAAGCTCGATGCGGCTCCCGGCAAATCCGGAGAGCATTTGCACGTCGTCAGCTTTTGCCGATGCCAGCGCCGCCATGCCATGTTCAGCAAGATAGCCCTGATAATCGAATGCGCCGGGATTGCGAAAATTTCGCGGCATCCGCAGCTTGACGGGAACACGCAGTCGCTCCCCATAATGAAAAATTCTCGGCGGCACGTACGCTGGGCTTCGCTGTTGCGTACTGTAAATTCCTATCCGCACACCAGCGCGAAGCGGAATTCGTAAGCCCTCATCTGTAACGATGTCCTCGGTCTCAACGTCTACACTTTGCCCAATTTCGTTTCTTTCCTCCCCCCGCAACCGGCCGTCCCGCACTACGTGCGCAGTTATCTCGATCTGCTGGCCATCGAATGGCAGAAGGCTGGTATCGAGAGTGGCCGTGGAGCCGCGCAATTGTACGTGCAATGCGCCCGCCAGGAAGAAGGCTCCCAAAGCCAGACTCGACCCGAGCCACTCTCGCCGGCGAACAAAATACAGCCCCGCGACCAGGAATGCGGCGCCCGCAAACACCCACCACGATGCCGGACGCCACGTGCGACTCCCCGCAATAATTCCCAAGGAGTACGCTATAGCGGCCCAAAACATCGGCTGTCGCGTCGCCTTCAGATCGATTTCCGGCGGCGCAGAGGTCCGCTGCGCTGCTTCGATTGATTGTGCAATCGGCATGGTAACGACTGGGCTTTCGCGGACTACCCCCACAGGATTCAATGGAAGGCCGGCAAACTTACCGGACGAGCTTTACTACGCTTTCGAGGTGATAGGTCTGCGGAAACAAGTCGACCAAGTGCATCTGTTCGATTCGATAACCCGTCCCCAAGAGAATCATCACATCGCGCGCCAGAGTCGCCGGATCGCACGATACATAGGTGATGCGTGGCGCGTTCGCATTCGTAAGCGCGCGCGCCACGCGATCTCCTAAGCCGCTGCGCGGCGGGTCAACTACAATCAGGTCGGTCCTCATCGGCAATTCAGGAAGAACAAAATTGCCCGCCCGGCCTGCACCTCCGACCCGGCCCAGGAACTGCTCGGCTGTGGCCTGCACCGCCTTTCCATTGGCGGGCAGATTGTATTGAAGATCTTTTGCCGCCGTCTGTGACGACTCGACCGAAATCGTGTGACGGAAATTACAAGCCAGGGCTGTGGAAAACAAGCCCACCCCAGCATAGAGATCGACAGCTAGCTCCCCACCTTGGCCGCTCGCAACGATCTGGGTCAGTTCATCCAGAAGAAACCGGTTCGTCTGAAAAAACGAACCCGCGCTCACGCGGAATCCCACGTCGGCAATCAAATATGTGAGATCGCGCGCCCCCACTACAGCCAATTGGGCCCGTGGACCTTTCTGCGGTTCGCAGAATGCCATCACTCCGGCAACCTCGGGCATCGCCGCGCATAATTCTTCCGACCATGCCCGCACGGCCCCA
>JASIKQ010000040.1 GCA_030049565.1 Candidatus Sulfotelmatobacter sp. | reverse complement strand
TGTGCTCCGGATTCTCGTTGCCCCTCGTAGTCGAAAAAGAAAAATGTATGGTCTTTTACGATCGGTCCGCCGAGAGACCCGCCGAACTGGTTGTTATGGAACGGATTTTTGCCACCGACATTATTGAAATAGTTACGCGCGCCGAATTGGTCGGTTCGCAGGTATTCCAGAGCTGACCCGTGCAGTTTGTTGGTGCCACTCTTGGTTACGATGTCGACAACCGCGCCGCTGTTGCGGCCATATTCCGCCTCATAGTTGGAAATCACCTTCAGCTCGGCCACCGCGTCGAGCGGCAGAATGGTTGCGGGATCGCCGAAAACGCCAGCTTCGTTGATGGCTGGATCGTTGCGAAAGCCATCATTCATGTCAGTGCCATCGAGCAAGAAATTGTTCGCTCGGCCACGCGAACCATTCATTGAAAAAGTTCCGAAAGAACCCGGAGACTCGGTTATTTGATCTGGCGATCCCGCAACGCCGGGATTCATATAGATCAATTTCTGATAGTCGCGTCCATTCACAGGAAGAGACTCAACCGTCTCAGCCGTCAACGTACCTCCAAGCTCGGTGGATGTAGTCTCCACCTGCGGCAGCAAGTCGCCCATGACCTCCACTTTTGTCGCGACCTGGCCCGTCTTCATCGCGGCGTTCACGCGGCGCTCGGCGGACACGTCGACAACCACTCCGGTTGCCTCAAAGGTTTGAAAGCCGCTCAATGTAACCGTCACGGTATAGGTGCCAATGGGCAATTCCCGCAGCGCATAACTGCCGTCGGCGCTGGTTTCGGTGGAGCGCTCCAATCCTGTGGCCACGTTCTTCACCGTCACTTTGGCTCCCGCGACGACTGCTCCCGAAGGGTCGGTTACGGTGCCGAGAATCGTGCCGCGGAAGGTTTGTGCCCATAGGCTGACGGCGGCCAAAAGCACGAAGACCAGCAAAAACACAAAGCCGAAGCTGAAGCGCGCTCTCATAAACGTCTCCTTGAAGCTGATCAGGTTTCTGAAGGCAGCGTGTCGCACCGCGCGGCAGTCAGGCTTTCAAGCCGATTTCTGGGAGGCTTGCAGCTTCCTGCATTCTTGCAATTCCTTGCTTACTAACGAGATGCAGCCCCGCCGCGACAGCCAAACACTATCGGAACCCGATCTCAAGAGTCAACCACTGAGTTCCCATGGAGGCAATAGATTTTGTTAATGAGGTAACACGCTGGTGACGTTAGGGCCCGAAGGGGAAGAGATGGAGAACCGCCGCCGCGAGAAATGCCCCGGGGAACTATCTCCGTTTTATTCGAGCCTAGAAGGTGATCGCTACTCCGCCGCGAACCGAGCGGGCAGCTTGAACAAGATAAACCGTCTGCCCATCCTGGGCGATCACCGGCACATAGCCCTGCGCCAGCAGATTGCGAAGATCGATGACGGCATCCATGTGCGCGGGCAGGAAGCCGAGCGTAGGTATCGGCTGTCGAACGAACAGATTCAGGAAAGGATCGGTCCGCCCCGGCGAGGCGTTGAACATATCCACGGCAGTCAGAGGCGCGCCGTTGACCCAGCGGTAGGATGCGATCCAGCGTGTGTGTGTGCGGTGGATGGTGCCAGCAAAGTTTGCGGCCAGAGCCTGATGGCGCGTGGTGGTGATCCATCGCTGAGCATTCTGAAGCGCAACGCCAGGCTGGGCAAGATCGAGAGCGCCGCCAAAGGCATAATCCAGCGTCCCCGTAAGGTCGGAACAGAATTTGCGTTCTAGAACCGCTCTAAGGCCGTTCGTGTCGAGATTTTCGCCGGTATAAGTGAAGGTCCCGGAGTACAGATCGGGAAGGAGAAATCCGCCCACAGCGGTGACTTCGCCTGCGCCAAGCAGCGCCGTGTTAGCCACTCGATCTTGAAACGCCGCCAGTTGCACATTGGTTGCGCCAAGACGGCGGGATACGCTTAGTTCTTGATGGCGTGCATTTTCGACCCGGGTGGTGAAGTTCGTTACGCTAAGGCGCGGATCGGCGCCGCTCACATCGGCGGGAGTGGAATCGAAGCCTTGATCGGCCCACGCATTCGGCCGCGAGGTAGTGTAGGCATATTCGACCACGGTATTAGGGGACGCGTGCACATCAAGGGAGCCGTAGGGCCGGAACGCGGTCACGTGGCCCAAAAATTGAATGGCTTGCAGTTCGCTGCCGAACTTTAATTCCACCACGTCGCCCATGGAGAAATCCTCGCCTGCATTTAGAGCCAATGCCTGTAATGCGGCATCGTGCAGGTTGGGGTCGGAAGGCGCGAAGCGCCGCATTGTCACCGCCATACTTGGTCCGGAGCCATCGGGTTCACGATGGGTGTACAAGGCGCGCAGAACAGCCGAGGGCAGACCATCGCCATAGCCTACATTTCCGCTCAATCCCACACGGTCGGCGGAAAAGATCGAGCGCTCCACCGAGAAGGCCGTGCTCATATCGGAGCCGCTGCCGTAGCCTTCCGCCGTCGAACCAGCCACAAACGAAACGCTCCCTTTCGAATCATGATCGGTTTGTTCAGGCGCCGTGGGATTGTCGAAACGCAGCACCGGACGATTTGCCGCCGAACGCAGAGTCCACTTCCAGTCGTCATCATCGGCGCTCGTACGCCGCGGTCCCACGCGCATGGCATCAAGCAAAGTGTTCAGCGTGATGTTTACATGAACATTCGTGCCAGCATGCAAGCCAACTTTTTCGCGGAGGGCAGGCAGGAAAGAAGGTGCGGAAACTCGGATGGAATAGAATCCAGGCAGCAGCCCGGAGGCGTAGTAGAAGCCGCTGCCGTCGGTGAACACGGTCCAGGACTGGGAGGTCGATCTCGCGATCTCGACCACCGCGCCCATCTGCGGCACGCCCGACGCGTTACGCACGAAACCCGAGATCACGCCCGGCTGCTCTGCAGCCCAAGCAGGAAGCGACAAGCCGACGAGCAACGCCCAATAACCGAGCTGGCGAAGTTTCACTCCAACCCCCGGGGAACAAACAGCCCGCTACTCTACAGCGAACGTCGCTGAAGGATCGGCGGTCTGCTTGGAGATGTTGTCGTTCACTTTAATTTCGATCTTGTACACGCCCGGCTGCAGATTGGCTGAGGCAATCGATTTCTGCAGCGTTACCTGTTCGCCAACATTACCCATGGTATCAGTAGATTCGGTTTTCTGCACCACTGGCTTATTCGTGGCTAGGTTTACGATGTCGTATTCGAAGGTCGCAGAAGCCTTGTGCGTTTTCTCATCCACGCCCAAGTTATAGACTTGCATCCAGAAATTGACCTTCGCATCACGGCCGCGTTTGAACACCGCGGGTGTCCCATTGGCCGGCGCCACCCGTGGACGAACCTTGTTCAATCCAATCACGAAGCTGCCCGAACTCACGTCTTTGGTCGGCACCGGCTCCATTATATCGGCGACGATTAGCGAGGATGTCGCCAGTCTGTCGTCAGAATACTCCGGCACCTGAATGCCGCGGCTCCAGACGCCCTTGCGATCGCCGTTCACATCCTTGACAGCAATATCAATTTTGTAACGCCCGGGGCGCAGCGGCACCGCCTTCCAATAGACGGAAGAGTTTTCTGCCATTTTGGGCAGCAATTCGGCAGGCACATCGATCTGCGCGGGATCTTCGAAGATCTGCACCACGCGCCCGGTCAAACTCGTGACTCGGCCAAAGATATTCACTGTGCCGCGCTCCACGCCATCCTTATTGGCGAAGGTGATGTCGCGGTATTTCATCTGGATCGTGATCGGCACCAGCACTGTATCTCCAGTGACCTTCACGAAATCCGTACGTACATCGAATGGCATGAGATTGGTGATGATCTTGGTGTTAACGACTTCTTCCAGATCCTTGTATTTGATCGGCGGCGGCGCCTGCAATTTGGCAAATTGCTCCAGCCGGTCGAACTCCTTGCTGGCAACCATTGCGCTCTCCGGGCCGGCCCCAAGCTGCTCAAGACCGTTGCCCGTAAAACGCGCAGTTTTG
>JASIKQ010000039.1 GCA_030049565.1 Candidatus Sulfotelmatobacter sp. | reverse complement strand
GGCTTCATCGCCGGCCAGACCGCCCCTCCCGGACGCCGCATGGGCCACGCCGGCGCAATTATCTCGGGCGGCAAAGGGACAGCCGCCGAAAAAATCAAGGCCATGGAAGCGGCTGGCATTCGCGTGGCAAAATCTCCTGCTGCCATTGGAGAAACGCTCATGGCTGTGTTGGGAGTGAAAGTATAGCGCCAGATTTTCTTTGTGAAACTTCGTGCCCTCCGGTGGTTTATACGTGTCCAGCCAGGAGGCGCACCCCCGACACGGCAAGCAAACCACCAAGGACGGCCTTTAGCTTGTCCTGAGCGCAACGAAGGAACCAACGATCCTTATGAAAACTCTGCAACGCACTCTTACCATCGTGAAACCTGACGCCGTGGCCAAAAACGCCGTCGGCGACATCATTGAACAATTTGAGAAAAATGGCTTCCGCATTCTCGCCATGAAGATGCTTGAGATTTCCAAGCACCAGGCAGAGCAGTTTTATGCTGTTCACGCGAGCCGGCCCTTCTACAACTCACTTACCAATTTCATGTCCAGCGGACCCATCGTTGTTCTAGCTCTGGAAAAAGAAAACGCCATCGCCGATCTGCGCAAGCTTATGGGCGCCACCAACCCGGCCAATGCCGAAGAAGGGACGATTCGCAAAAAATGGGCCTCCAGTATCGAGCACAACGCGATTCACGGATCGGATGCCGAAGATACGGCGCGCTTTGAGTTGAGCTTCTTTTTTGCCGGGTACGAGTTGGCGATGTAACGACGCCGTCTCGGCGGGACCGGTATTAGGGGCCCGGGCGGCGGAATCGCCAAATGGCGCCAGAAACGAGCGCTCAATGCCTGATGACATTAGGATCTCCGTCGCAGATGAATCTGACGTGGCGTGGTGTGCGCAGCTCATGAGCAGCACCGATCCGTGGCTCGCCTACAAGTTTTCGATCGAGACCTGCACGGGGATCCTGCACTGGCCGGGAAGCGAATTATTTGTGGCCAGGGTAAATGAGTCGCTCACCGGTTTTATGCTGCTTCATCCTAGAGGTTTCCTGGGATGCCCATATATTGCCGTCATTGCGATTGTCGCCGGTCAGCGGGGCCGGGGAATCGGGACCCGTCTGTTGGAATTTGCCGAAAGACATTTCGCTGGCAGCCGGCACGTATATTTGTGCGTCTCTTCTTTCAACCTGCGGGCGTTGCGCTTGTACGAACGGTACGGATATGCCAAAGTTGGTGAGCTGCCGAATTTTATCGCTGACGGATTTTCGGAGTTTCTGATGCAGAAACGCCTTTGAGCGAGGAATCACTTATGCCCATGGTTCAAATCACGATGCTGCAAGGGCGCACGAGCGAGCAGAAGCGCAAAATCGCCAAACGCGTCACCGACGTGCTTGTCGAAGAAGCTGGAGCCAAGCGCGAGGGCATTACCATCGCTTTTCATGAAGTGTCGAAAGAGAGCTACGCTACGGGCGGCGAGTTGATGATCGATAAAGCGAAATGATTCTTCGATGGCGCCGACGCTCTGCAGGTAATTGCGCCGTCCCACGCTATCACAGCGCTTCGTAGAGATGGCCTTCTATACGGTCGGCGATTTTTGGTAGTTCTTTACGCGCGTACTGCAGAAAATAGGCCGAACTGCGGTGGGCTTCGAGCGCGGCGTCATCTTTGTATTGTTCGTAAATGAAGAATCGCTGCCGGTCAGTCTTATGCCGATGCACTTGATACATCAGGCAACCCGGCTCCTTGCGGGATTCTTCCGCCAGCTTCACAAAAATCGGGGCGACCTCACCATCATGGCCCGCCTTCGCTATCCACGTTACCGCCAAAACCACCATCGCCGGCTCCTTACCTGTTTTCACCCTCTCACGCAATCGTGGGAATCAATTCTAGCCCCTCGGCAACGATGCTGTCTGCACCTCTTTCGCAAAGTCGTCCACAAGAATGATCTGATCCCGGTCCGGTCCGGTCGAAACCATGCCAATCCTCACTCCGGTTTCCTTTTCCACGAACGCAAGGTAGTGGCGTGCAGCTTTCGGCAATTGATCGAACTTAGTCAGGCCCAAAGTGGAAGTTATCCAGCCCGGCATTTTCTGATACACGCATTCCAGTCTGTCGTAGCCACTGGCTTGTGCGGGAACTTCTGTTGTCGGCTTGCCATCAACCTTGTAGCCCACGCAGACTGGAATCTCAGCTAGTTGGTCGAGCACGTCGAGCTTGGTCACCACCAGCCACGAAATACCGTTAATCATGCCAGCGTAGCGCAACAGCGGCAGATCGAGCCATCCCGTGCGCCGCGGACGCCCGGTGACGGCCCCATACTCGTTGCCACGCTGGCGGAGCATTTGGCCGGCATCGCCTTTCTCTTCGGTCGGAAACGGTCCCCCGCCCACCCGCGTGCAGTACGCCTTGGTGAGTCCGATCACCGACTGGATCGCGTTTGGCGCCACGCCCGTGCCGATCGCCGCGCCCCCCGAAGTCGCGCTCGACGAGGTGACGAAGGGGTAAGTTCCGTGATCGATATCGAGCATCGTGCCCTGCGCTCCCTCGAACAAAATCGACTCGCCGGCATCCAACGCCCGGTTCAAGAGCACTGCCGTGTCGCAAACAAAAGGAGCAATTTTCTCTGCAGCGGCCGCGTATTCGGAATACATTTTGTCGGCGTCGAGTGGCTCAGAGTTGAACAGTGCGTGGGCGATCATGTTCTTTTCGCGCACCGCGTTTTCGATGTGCTTTTTCAGCAATTGCAGGTCAAGGAGATCCGCAACCCGCAAGCCGCGGCGTCCCATTTTGTCTTCGTAAGCCGGGCCAATTCCGCGCGATGTGGTGCCGATCTTGACTCGCCCGGGCGCATTTTCCGCCGCGAGTTCGATCATTCGGTGGTATGGCAAAATCACTTGCGCTCGGTTCGATACAAAGAGATTTCCATCCACGCTTAGGCCGGCCTCGCGCAGGGCAGCCACTTCTTTGAGGAAGGCCATTGGGTCGAGCACTACTCCGTTACCAACTACGCTGCAGCAGGCGCTACGCAATACTCCGCACGGAACCAACTGTAAAATGAATTTCTTTCCATTGATGATGACGGTATGGCCGGCATTGTGGCCGCCGGCGTAGCGCGCGACGACCGAGAAATTCTCCGAGAGAACGTCGACAATTTTTCCCTTGCCTTCGTCGCCCCACTGAGCGCCAACAATCACGGCAGTCTTGCCCTTTTTCATCTCGGCTCCGTCAGGGATGTTGCAACGCACGACTATGTCGCATCCGGGTCGCACGCTCCTTACCCGCGGCAAATCTCGAAACCAATGGGATGAAAGCGGAGGGGACGTGTACGGAGTATCTTATCGTGTGGGTGGCGCGAATGGCAACGAGCAAGGCCGCAAACCATGCTTCGCCAGTAAGACTGTACTGGACCCGACTCGTATGCGCTAACCAACAAAACAGCGGTAAGTGATTTTTCTGGTAGGCGCGGCAGGACTCGAACCTGCAACCGCCGGATTAGAAATCCGATGCTCTATCCTTTGAGCTACGCGCCCCTTGAAAAAATCTATCACAATCAATGAATATTGCTGCGTCTCGATCCTGATTGAGTCTTCGACTCCGTAAAGCATCCTATTCGGCGGAGTAAGACCGGCCCTCGCCCTTCTGCCGTATACTTCCACATTGCCTGAAAACAACATGCAGGCGGGGATTAATTCATCCCGGTTAGCGTACATCGATTGGATGCGCGGCCTGGCCTGCGTCCTGATGTTCCAGACCCACTGTTACGATTCCTGGCTGAGTGCCGCAGCCCGCCAGAGCAAGTTTTTCACTTACTCGCAACTGGGCGGAACCTTCCCTGCGCCTCTGTTTCTGTTTTTGGCGGGCATTTCGTTCGCGCTGGTCACGGAAAAGCTGCGCAAGAAAAATCTGGCACCCGCGCAGATCGCCCGCAGCATGATTCGCCGTGGCGCCGAAATTTTCGGCTTTGGCCTGCTATTTCGCTTGCAGGAATATCTCATCGCCTGGGGCTGGGCTCCGCATAGCGATCTTCTGCGCGTGGATATCCTCAACACCATCGGCTTTTCCATGATGCTGATGGGCCTTCTCTGCTGGCTTGTTCTCTCCACATATCGCGGAACACGCATCAGGCTCGCGCTGGTCAGCACATCCATTGTTGTGGCTGGGCTCATCTCTTTGTTCACTCCACCGCTGTGGACAACCTGGCGTCCCGATTGGCTGCCCTGGCCCTTGGAGTCTTATATCAACGGAGTCCATAATCTCGGTGTTCCGCAGCCCTGGTTGTTCCCCATTTTCCCATGGGCGGCATTCGCTTTCGCTGGCCTGTCGACAGGGTTCATTCTGCAGAGCACGTGGGCGCGCGAACACGAATCCCTGAACTTTGTTCTGACCGGCACAAGCGGACTGGTGTTTATTGCCCTTAGCCGTTGGTTCGATCGCCAGCCACACCAACTTTATTCGGTCTACGATTATTGGCACACCAGCCCAAACTTTTGGTTGATTCGCATCGGAATGTTGCTTGTGATGCTCGCTGGCTGTTATGCATGGTGCCGCTGGGGCGCTGGACAGTGGGGATTCAGTCCACTGATTCAATTAGGACAAGCGTCTCTGCTGGTTTATTGGGTACACATCGAATTCGTGTACGGCCGGTTTTCTATCTTGCCCAAACATTTCGTGAGCATATCGACCGCATCTGAGGGATTGCTGACGATCTTTCTCGCGATGCTGATTCTTGCCACGGTGCGCACGCGACTGAAGGGGCGCGGCGCTGAGATTTTGGCGCTGTTTCGAAACCCAGCCCGGGCAAGCTGATGTTGGCTACCGAAACTGCTTCGCGAACTCTACGACTTCTCTCTCCGCCCAGCGCCCGTCATAAGATGCGTCGCCGTCGCGCTCGCCGATAAATGCACAGTGCCCGCCATCTTCGGTTTCGACGTAGATGATGTTGGGATTGGTAACCAGCGCCGCGCGCGTCTCCGGCAGGATGCGAAT